>CABUDS010000006.1 GCA_902490405.1 uncultured Collinsella sp. | reverse complement strand
AGCTTGTAGCCGTCCGAAATCTCAGAGAAAAGTTCTCGAGCTTTATTGGAAAAGGACGAGCTGCGGTCGGCTTCGTCGAGTCCTCCTGCGTCTATCTGAGCGGCGAGGACAGCTAGAGAAGCGAAAAGCGCCCCCAGCACGTCGAGGGCAATCATGGCGGTAATGCCCGCCACAGGATAAATCACTGCCGCGAGCGCGGCGCCAAGAATGTATCCGGCGGACTGAATCGCTTGCATCACTCCCGATAGGCGAACGAGATGCTCTGGCGGGGCGAGATGGGGCGTGAGGGATTGGGAGGCCGGCGTGTAGAACGAAGTGCCAGCTGCGCGGAGAAACAGGGCGATGAGTATTGACCACGCAGGTAAGCTGCCGGCCAACGAGGCAATCGCCAAGGCGGCGCCCACCGCGGCAACGAAGAGGTCGGCGCCGATGAGAACACGTTTCAAAGGCAGTCTGTCGACAACGGCGCCCGCAAGGACTCCGAACAAAGCAATCGGCAGAAAGCCTGCTAACGATGCCAGGGAGAGGAGGGAAGATGATCCTGTCGTGAGGGCGATATGCCAAATGAGACCCATTTGGAGAATCGAGCTCGTCAATGTCGACACGAGCTCCCCGCCCCATACGAAACAAATCTTAAATTGCCATGAATGGCACAGCGAAACAGACCTGCGCCGAGAGGTTTCAAACATCATGGTTATGTCCAATCGTGGAATGGCGTGCAAAACAGCGCGACGCCATAACAGCGCCGCTTTTTAGGCGCTCATCCACGTGCGGAAAAGACCAACCACGACACCCCTCCTTCGCTGACTCAGTTCGGCAAACCACGCAATTTTAAGGAGGCTGAAGCTCGTTTGTCAAGGATTGCCTGTCGGCAAGGACAATCCTTTCTGGCCATTCGATCCCTTTTGTATCTTTGGTTGCGTAGGTGACCCGCCAGGGCTATTACGCGTGGAAGAGGCGCCTGCCGAGCTGGCCGATGAGGCGCTGAAGATGGCCCTGGTCAGGCGAAACGATCCCAAGGGATGCGTACATCATTCGGATAGTAAGAATGTTGCCAGCAGGTTTTGCGGCAACCGCAAAGGAGCCGTATCCTGCAGCTGGAATCACGTTGCAGCATCCTGACCCGCATTCCGATTGGCGGACGGCCCGCTTCGGCATCCTGACCAGCACAGCGATCGAGCCTTGTCATTCCTTGGATATGCCGGTTGCTCGGGGCGGTCCCGACGGAGGCCCTCGCCTCCCCGGTCCGTGACCCAAGAAGGGCAAGCATGCTGATCTGCATGGCTGGTTCCTCCTTTATGTAGACGACCATGCAAAGAAGGGACAACCGAGGAGGCAGGTTACTGATGCGGGCTCCCGCACGCCCATGACTACCCGACGGGCTTTTTTTCATCTCCGATGCCCGCATTGCAGCATGAACGAATGTGCCTCGACATCTCTGCTGGCATGGTACGACTGGGATCGCACCTCGACGCATCCTTGCGCATACTGCCTTCCAGGTTTCGAAACCGGGAAGGAGAGTGTATGTGAGCGACGATATCGGCGCCGATTCGACGCTCGAGAGGGAGATTGCGCCGATTCTATCCATCGGGGATGCATTCCCGAAGATTCTCATCACTCGCACGAGGCATGAGCCCCATACCCGGGAGGGCGTGCTCGTGCTGAATTTCGCGAGGTGGCTGCTTGGCGGGTAGGGTTCTGAACGTCGCATTGGGATATCGCGCGACAGGGCACGCAGGGCTGTTTGTGCCCGCACGGGAAACGCCGTCGCCATGCGGGCGGCCTGTCGTGTCCGATTAGCCTTTTGCTAAACAGGCTTACGCCAACTCATGGGCAAGCCACCTGAGACTATTCACCTTGCTTATCGTTGACAAAGACCTGTGGCCTGCGGTTTTGTGAACGGCTCGTAAGCCACCCGCGTCGACTCACTTACTGTTGAAGCTGGTGGCTTGCAGGCTCAAAGGCGGTTGAGTTTCAAAACGGGCGTTTTCGGCGATATCGAGCCTCCAAAGGCGGCTCTCCGTGCCCCTTGGGACAAAAATAAAAACTCAAAGCCCTGAGTTTGAAAAAAGTTTTTTGAGGTTGTCCCAACTTTTGTCCCCGAAGCCGACGAAACGCGACATCGCGTCATTCGGCGGCACGCGTTCCGTGTCGATGCCGAAAACTGGGTGTAACTGGAATGACGGGACGGCAGAACCGACGCCATCGAGTGGGAGTAGCCGAGGGTCTAAAACGGCACGTCACAAAAGGTAGTGAATAGCAATGAAGCCCCAGGTAGAATTGGCTATCTGGGGCTTCTTCATGTAACGCCGCGATGCGCTCCATAACGCTCTATTTGGGGAATTTAGTTCAGGCAATGAAGACGGGCGCATGAACGCAGAAAGGACGGCACGAGGCCCACTTGAATCCACGGCACTCATCCGCATTATCGTTGCCCCAATGTCCTCTGCATCAAGCGAGGTCGGCGGTTAAGTAACGGCTCGGCGAGTGTTATTTTGAGAGCTACACGCATCTAAGGCGAGTTTTCGTGGTAAAAACTACTTGCCGGAAGCCGCGGCTTTCAGAGTACGGCTTACGTGCACGTTTAACCTCCGTGGGCGACGGGGTGCCGCAAGGCGTAGAGTATCGCTCACCTGTAGGGGCAGCGCCGCTTCAGGACCGAGGGCTCGGCCTACTACGAGACGCTCCAGCACATCATCGACGGCAACACCAAGCGCATTGTCTCCGAGTGCCAGGCATACCTCGATCGCTACGAGCGCGAGGGAAGGCCTCGCTTTGCCGTCGACATCGACCGTATCGTGGGGCTGCTGGAGGGCGAGAAGTAGGGCACCTCGGCTCAGTCTCGAGCCATGCGGAGTCGCTCCGCATTTTTGAACGCCGCGCGCCCCAAATACCCGAGAAACAGGCCATGAGGTGCGGCGGCGCACTCGTGCCTGCGCGCAGCCATCTCCATCAGCGTCTACGGTGCGCTACAACATCGCGGGCAAACCGCCTGACAAGCCGAGCATTCTGATCGTTCCGTCTATGAGCTACGTTGCCGTGCGGGGCAAGGGCGATCCCAATGCCGAAGGCGGCGCGTAGCAGAGCGCGTTGCCGCTGCTCTACGGCGTTGCCTATGCCATCAAGAGGTCGAAGAAGGGCCTGCGGGAAATCGAAGGCTATTTCGACTTCGTCGTGCCGCCGCTCGAGGGCTTCTGGTGGCAAGACCGCGCCGATGGCGAGATCGATTACACGAGGAAAGACGACTTCAACTTTATCTCGTGCATCCGCCTGCCCGATTTCGTCACTTGCGATAGTTAGTGGTCGGGGACGTTCTTTAACGACTAGTCATTTAAGAACGATCCCAATGACTATGCTGCTTGCCTTCGTTATCTGACGACCTGGACGGCAAGTGCGCTCAACTGGATAAGAAAAAGCCGGGGAAAACGTCCCTGGCACTTGGAAGCCTTGCTTGCGGAAAACCAATTATTTTTAAATCATGGGCTGTGCGAAAAGGCTAGTACATGAAACGATCGCTCCAATGGCGAAGCCCCAGCCTGCGCGCCAGCCCATAGGCAAGCCACCTGAGACCACTCACTTTGCTCACCGCTGACGAAGACTTGCGACCTGGGGTTTGCGAGCTGCTCGCAGAACCCATGTTGCATATCAAGCTTTAGACTGACTCAGCCAATCACTTCTCGTCAGGCAAGTGATCTGTTCTGTACGGATGTCGCCCATCAGCTCGCAGCAGACGTCCTTGCGGGTGTGGTGCCAAACAAAGCCGCATTTTTCCTGAACGCGTTTCGATTTCTCGTTCCCGTCGAAATACCCGCACCAGATTTTGTCCAGTTTCAAGTCCTCGAAACCATGGCGGACGAGCTCTCGAACCGCCTCCGGTATCAGCCCCTTGCCCCAGAACGGGACACCGATCCAGTAGCCTATTTCTCCCTCAGTGTCCGGAATCTCCTTGTCGGACCGCGCGCCAATCATCAACCCTATGCTTCCGATGGCCCTGTTGTCTTCCTTCAGGCAAACGGCGTACGTCTCCGGCGCGGAAAACACGGTGCGGATGATTTCGGCGCTGTCGTCAACGCTCGAGTGAGGCGGCCAGCCGGCAATCGGCCCCACCCTGTCGTCCTTCGCGTATCTGTACAGGTCCTCTGCGTCCGTTTCGGCCCACGGGCGCAGTATCAGCCGCTCGGTTGCCAGTTGCATATCCATCTCCATCGACCACTTTCGATTGATGCTCAGTGCCCATTGTATTCGCTACGTTTAAACTCGGCACAGGGGATACTGGTTTTCCGTGCGAAAACGCTCATGCCGCCAAATTGAGCGACCGCCTGTACTGCAGCGGGATCATCCGCCCGAACGATCCCTTAATCCGTCGCCCGTTGCGCCAATCGGCAGAAGCCACGCGTGGACGCTAATCGCTCGGGCGAATCGTCGTCGGTTTCCGTTTAACGATTTCTTTTTCCGCTATTATCCGACCCTCGGACTTCCTCGTGATAGAAGTAGTCCACGATCACCGGATGCCCCTGGGGGACTCTGCCATAAGGCATTTCGTTGTCCACAAAGGGGCAATCGTACTTCTTGGCCATTTCCTCGGCTTTTACTTCAAGCGCTTCAAAATAGCTACGGTTGCGCTTGTTATAGATCTCATCGTAAAGCGGTACGAGATTGGGATGTTTCTCGGCGATATAATCCAGGATCGCTTTTTTGAAACCACCCCGAAGATTGAGATTTTCGAGCCAAAACAAATCGCACCGATCCTTTACTCGCTCAAAAATCATCTCAAAATCCGTGATGCCGGGAAATACCGGGGACACGAAGCAGACCGTACGGATACCTTCGTCATACACCTGCTTCATAGCAGCGATACGACGCTCGATGCTCGACGCGGAGTCCATATCGTTCTTGAAGTTCTCATCCAGCGTGTTGATCGACCATGAAACGGTCGCTCGTCCAAGCCTCTTCAGCAGATCGATATCCCGTACCACAAGATTGGACTTTGTGCAGATCAGAATATCTGCATCGCTGCCAATCAGCTGCTCCAGGAGTTTCCTGGTATTCCCGAATCGCTCCTCCTGTGGATTGTAGCCATCCGTCACAGAACCGATAACCACCCGCTGTCCAGCGTATTTCTTCGGATTCTTGATTTCCGGCCAATGCTTCACATCAAGAAAGGTGCCCCATTCCTCCTTGTGTCCGGTAAAGCGCTTCATAAAGGAGGCATAGCAATACTTACAGGCATGCGTGCAGCCTACATAGGGATTGACCGAGTAGCCGCCTACCGGCAGGCTGGACTTGGTCATGATGTTCTTTGCTTCCACCTCATTGATGAGGATTCCATCGATCACTTCCGCCATGTTCTCTGCACCTCCAGCACTCTTTCGAATTCTTCCGGCAATTCCTGAATCATGTTTTCGTCCCCTATGACAGAGACGAGGTCTTCCTTCATAAACATTGGAATGCCAAGCGCGTGCGCCTGGTCCGTCAAAGACCATGCCCACTCCGGTTCCGTATGAACCTTCCTGCTCTGCGCCCCGGTCATGGTACCGACAACGATCCAGTTGATTCCGGAAAGGTCGACCGTACCGGGATCGTCGAATAGCGGCTCAAAAGTAACGAAGAAGTGATTTGCTTTGACGTTTTTCCGAAGGGCGTCGATACGCCACAGCTCCGCTTTCCTCGTCACCGTAACGCCGAACCATGCGTTTTCCAGGTCGGTATCTAAATCCAGCAAATCGGGTCTCTTGGTCAGGAACAGGAACTGATGCTGTGGATTCTCATGGATCTTTGCAAATACCTCGTCTCGCCATTCCAGCTTCCACCCGGAGAGATCGCTCATGCCGGTAAGGAGAAAGTTCTGCGGGCGTTTCTTTTCCATCATCTTGAGCTTGCTCGGGAAGAACGCAGGATCAGCGAAGTCGTCAATCATATGCCAACGTTTCACATTGTTACGGGCATAGCAATATGGACACCCCACCGTGCAGCCGATGACGATATTCATATTCTGAATCTGATTTTTGATGCAGATGCTCATAACGCCTGCCTACCTGCCTCTCCCGTAAACACGCAATCAGCCTCCTCCACCTTGCGGGCAAAAGCCTCGATATCTTGCTTGCAAGCAGCAGGCTCGCAATCGCTCAAATCGTATGACGTGCCGCCGTTTCGATAGACGGACCGATGGGAAAACGATCGGCTGACAAGCCCGATGCCGAGTTTCTCGCACAGGGTCATCCGTACTCCCTTTCAGCTATAATAAACAGGTGTCTATAAACAGTATCCTTGTTGATTTTCTCAGGGGCAATGAACAAACGCGTGCACCTGTCGATAAACGAACAGCTACTGGACATTGTCAAACGACTCAGATTGGAGAGGCGATGGGAGAAACCAAGATCGACCACCGGCGGCGCTACACCCTCTCGGTCATACAGGAGGCGTTCTTCGCGCTGCTGGCCGAGGTCGGCTTCGCGAAGATGACGGTGGCGGACATCTGCCGCCGCGCCGAGATCAACCGGGGAACGTTCTATCTGCATTACGAGGATAAGTACGCGCTGCTCGATGCGCTTATCGACGAGGCATTGGCAGCGGCTCCCCCGCTTGAGGGGGTTGAATCGGCAACGCTTTGCCAGCGTCCGCCGGCAGATGACGATTATCGCCTGCTTTATTCGGACAGCGACGCATACGCTCGCGTAGCCCAGCGCGTCATAGAACGCGGAGCGGAACAGATGGTTCCCTGGGTCATGGAGAAAACAGGGCTTTCACGCGAAGACGCCTTCCTGCTCTTCGTCCACAACGTCCAGGGCAATCTGGCCGTCAACCGCCTGCTCGGCTGGAGACGAGGCCCCGAGTTCGCCCATGCCCAGGAGCTGCTCAACGCCTATTCCGAAGGGGGCTTACTGGCGGTATCCGCTCTTCGCGATTCCGATAACCCATCGTGACCTGCGATTCAGGAATACCAGCCTCCGAGCCCTCTCGTTCGGAGGCCGCGGCTAAAACCTCATTGCGCGTCTACCGCTCCGCGCTACTCGTCGCCTGCCTGTGCCGCCGAGAGCAGGGCACCCAAATCGGCCTGAATCGCCTCTGCCTTGCTTCCAAGCTGCAGCGGAGCCGAGTCGCCCGAGATGTTTACGCTCAGCAGGTGCGCATCCGGCAGCTTTGCGGTCATGCTCCAGAACGGGAGCGTGATGATGCCGGGGGTCATCTCGCCCACGCCGAGCTCCAGCAACAGCACGTGGCTACTACCGCGCTCGCGCACGAAGCGCTCGTATCGTCCGAGGCTCTCGCGCCATGCCGCACCCTGCAGAAACGTGTCGTCGCGCACCCACGGTACAAGCTGCCAGCCGCAGTGCGGGCATCGGGGGACATCCTCGCTGCGGATCTCGAACCCCGCCATGCCCGCGAGCATGCGCTCGACGTAGGGGCTCGCCTCGAAGAGCTCGTCGCAGCATGGCTGCTTGCACTGAAGGTGCGCGAAGCTTCCCTGATAGTTGCAGATTCTCTCGGCGGGAAACGTCTTCTCGACTTGGGTGTCCACATTGGTGCTCAGGATGAAGTAGTCCTTATGGCCGATGAGGGACCGCAGGTCGAGATAGGGCTGTGAGGCCGGCTCGCGCAGCATGAAATCGATGTATCGCGCGTAGTATGCCCATTGCTGCTCGAGGCTGGGGTAGAGGTAGTAGAAGCCGTCGAAAAGGCTCTTGAAGCCAAAGGCCTGCTGCCAGTCCTCCATTCCGGCGCGCGTCATGCCTGCGCGGTTGTAATGGTTGAACCCGGCGGCGCTCGACATGCCCGAGCCGATGCCGACGATGATGGCGTCGGCATCGTCGATGAGACTTCGAAGCCTTATCGCTTCTCTTTCTAGGGATGGCATCGGGCGATCTCCTCGAAAGCCGGGGCCATATCGCCGTCAACGAGAATCGTCTCGCACGAGGCGTTGGGCGCCATGGCCTGGCTGTAATTGAACACGATGTAGGTGACGTGCTCGCAGGCGTTCGCGATCTGAGCGAGCATGCGCTTTATGACGCCGTTGCGCACCCCCACGCCAAGTTCGAGGATGGCGACCCTTCCGTTGCGATGGGCTTGCACAAGGCGCTCGAGTTCCTCGAGCTGTGCCATGGCGAGGGCGTCTGGATGGGCGAGGCGCCGCTCGTCGACCGACGTGTGCGTGCTCCCCTCAGTCTCGAGCACGCGGTCCTCGTCGAACCCAGCGCGCACGAAGTGCCCATCGATGTTGCACGTGACCACGAAGGTGTCGGCGTGCTCCGTAAGACGCCGCAGCCCGTTCATGAGCGGGCTGGGCTCATATTCGAGATATTCCTTTTGATGAAACCGCTCGGCCCATCGGCGTCGCACGCTGGCATCTGGGGAAGCGAGCCCCTGCAGTATGCAGCCAATGCCGTCTGCCTGGGCGAGGTCCCCGTACGCCTCCTGGAAGTGGGTGTCGGCGCGGAAGAGGTTGAGCCCCTCTGCCATGTCCAGCCCGTTGCTGGCGCCGATGATGACAAGATCCGCCTCGGAAAGCGCCGTGCCTATGCGAACTGCTTTCGCCGTCTTCATGCGCTACCTCCCCAGCGTCTTGCGTACGCCGGCGAGCACGTCGGCGATGTCGGCGCGGATCGCCATACCGCGGTCCTCGATCGCACGGGGCAGAAAGCGCGTCTTGTTGTTTACGCCGATGTAGCTCGCCTGCGGCAATTGCGCCGTGAGAGCCCAGAACGGCTCCTGGATAAACGCAGGCGTCATGCGGCCCACGCCCAGCTCAAGGAAAAGGATTCTCTGCCGCGCATGCGCGTCGAGCCAGTCGGACACCTTGCGGTACTGCTCCTCGTAGAGCTCGCCCTGCAGGAAGTTGCCGTAGCCGCGAACCCAAGGGAACGCCTCTGCCCCGCAGTGCGGGCAGCGTGGCACGAGTTCCGTCGGAACCTCCAGGCCGTCTCCCATGGCCTCTACCATGCGGGAGACCGGCTCGACCGCATCCCACACCTCGTCGGTACAGCAACGGGAGCACTGGAAAAAGCGGTGGTCGCCTTGAATCTCGGCCACCTTCTCCCAGGGGTAGATCTTCACAAACTGCGTGTCTTGGTTGGTGGTGAGCACGAAAAAGTCCTTCTCGGCAAGAATGGCGTCGAGGTCCTTGTAGGGCTGGCGCAGCGGGGCGTTGAGTGTGGTGTCGAGGAAGGTGGCAAGATAACCCCAGCGTGCCTCGGCGGTGGGCCAGCGGTAGGTCGACCCCTCAAACGCGCCCCTGAAGCCGTAACGCTCGGCGAATTTGCCGAAATGCCTGCGATAGGTCGCGTTGTCCTCGTAGTAGAAGTCGCCGCCGCCCGCCGCGGAGAGCCCGGAGGCCCCGCCCACCAGCACGCAATCGGCTTCTTCGATCATACGGGCGAAGTCCTCGATTTGCTGGTCGTAGGGCTCGGGCTCGCGGTCACTCAGCTCATAGGGCGTGCTGCCGCTGCGGTAGGCGGCATGAAGGGAAAACGATCGGTTGGTGAGCTCGATAACGAGCTGCTCGTACAGAGTCACCGGATACCTTCTTTCAGCTATTATGAACAGGTGTTGATAAAAAGTATCCATGTTGATTTATGCGAGAGCAATGAACAGCTTCGATGCGCCGTCGATAAACGAACGATTGCTGGGCATTGTCGAGCGTTGCAATTGGAGGGGTAATGGAAGCGGGGAAGATCGATCGTCGCCGACGCTATACACTCTCGGTCATACGGGAGGCGTTCTTCGCGCTGCTGGCCGAGGTCGGCTTCGCGAAGATGACGGTAGCGGATATCTGCCGCCGCGCCGATATCAACCGTGGCACGTTCTATCTGCACTACGAGGACAAGTTCGCCCTGCTCGACGCGCTTATCGACGAGGCCTTGGCGGCGGTGCCGCCGCTCGAGGGAACGGAGGCGGGTGCCCTCTGCCAGCGTCCGCCGGCAAACGATGACTATTATCTGCTCTACTCGGATGACGACGCGTACGCCCGGGTGGCACAGCGCGTCGTCGAGCGCGGCGCCGAGCAGATGGTTCCCTCGATCATGGAGGAGACTGGGCTTTCGCGCGAGGACGCCTATCTGCTCTTCGTCCACAACGTCCAGGGAAATCTCGCGGTCAACCGCCTGCTCGGTTGGAGGCGAGGGCCCGAGTTTGCCCACGCTCAGGAGCTGCTCAGCGCCTATTCCGAAGGGGGCATGCGGGCGGTATCGGCTCGTCACGATCCCCGTAGTTGATCTTGACAGCGTGCCATTTCAGGCAGGCGACGTTGCTATGGCCCCTCTTTGGTTTTCGATGTTGCATAAGGCAATCGCAATCGCCTTGAGCTTCTTTAGGGAACTTGAGCAAGAGATATGGCCTGCTGGCGATTGATTAACCCCATTTGTTTTGGTTACAAGAAAAAATGCTGCGCGCCTGCAGCATGAAGGAGAGGGAATCCTATGAATATCGTTGTATTGAGCGGCAGCCCGCGCAAGGGAGCCAATACCGACACCATGGTCGAGGCGTTTGCCGAGACCGCGCGCGAGGGCGGCAATACGGTCGAGGTCGTCCGCGTTGCCGGCAAAAAGATCGCTGGTTGTCTGGGATGCCAGTACTGCTTTACCCATGAGGGCACTTGCGTGCAGAAGGATGACATGGCCGACGTGATCGAGTCGCTGAAAGGCGCCGATATGGTTGTCTTCGCTTCGCCTATTTACTGGTTTGATATCACTGCGCAGGAGAAAGCCACCATTGACCGCCTGTATGCCTTCGGTGCCACGGGTTTCCCGTTCACCAAGACAGCCCTTTTACTCGATAGTCACAGTGAGGGTGTTTATGATGCGGCGATTGCTATGTACAAGTCCACATGCGCGTACTGCAAGTGGGAGGACCAGGGCATTGTCACCATTAGCGGCATGACCGAGCGCGACAGCATGGCCTCCTCGCCCAAGTTGAAAGAGGTGTGTGAGCTCGCTCGCAAGCTCGCCTAAGGACAAGAAGAACGCATGGCAATCAGCGTTGGTGGAAATGCTTGCTATCCTTACCAAGAGATAGGGGTGTATTCCCTCAAGCGCGTATAGAACAATTATTAAACGCAGAAAAATAACTGAAAACAAATTAATCCGCGTTAAAATATTGTCAAACAGAAGTTCATGAGGGAAGGTTGCGCATGCGTCGCAAGGCAGACGAGCTACTTAGGGAATGGCGAGACAGAGCTGATAGAAAACCTTTGCTGGTCAAAGGCGTGCGCCAGTGTGGCAAGACCTATTTGCTCAGAACGTACGCCCAGGATCTTTTCGAATCGGTTGTCTACGTTAATCTTGAGAACGACCGGTCGGCGCGAGCGGATTTTTCGGGCGGTCTTGACCCTCATTCGATTGTACGTGCGATCGAGGCTCGTACGGGACAGCGTATCGTGCCTGGCAAAACCTTACTGTTCATTGACGAGATCCAGGCATGCGAGGAAGCGCTCACTTCCCTTAAATACTTTTGCGAAGATGCTCCCGAGTATTACGTTGCGGCTGCTGGGTCGCTTCTTGGGGTTGCCATTAACCATCAGTCGTATTCGTTCCCCGTCGGAAAGACCGACTTGATCGAGATGACTCCACTCGATTTCGAGGAGTTTCTCTGGGCGATGGGGCACGATCAGCTGGTCGACGAGATACGCTCATCATTCGAGTTTATGGGTCCTCTTGCGCCAAGCCTTCATGAAAAGGCGCTTGGGCTCTATCGGCAGTATCTTGTTGTTGGCGGAATGCCCGAGGCGGTCCAAACGTACATCGATGATCAGTCAATCATTGATGTGGCCGAAAAGCATCGGATTATTCTCGACGGATACTCCGCCGACACTAATAAATATGCTGATGAGCGCTTGAGCGCAAAGACGCGTGCGTGCTTCGATTCCATTCCACAGCAGCTTGCCAAAGAGAATCGTAAATTTCAATACAAGGTAGTGCGAGCGGGGGGCAATGCGTCTCTCTTTGGAGATGCTCTCGACTGGCTTGTATTGTCGGGTACGGTGGCGCGCTGCAGCCTAGTCGGGCAGATCGAAAGCCCTTTAGAGGCCTTCGTTAACCCTTCTGCTTTTAAAATCTATCAGGCGGATACAGGGCTGCTCGTCTCCAAGGCCGGTGCTCAACGCGCCGATATTCTTGCCGGTATCGGCGGCACATTCATGGGTGCACTTACCGAAAACTACGTTGCCCAACAGCTTTCAGCCATGGGCTATCCGCTGCATTATTGGGCGCGAGATAATCGTGCGGAAATCGACTTTGTAGTAGAGAAGCAGGGATGCTTGTCTGCGATTGAAGTCAAGGCGGGAGAGAACACAAGATCTCGAAGCCTGTCCTCACTTAAAAAGACCCATCCGGGCGCGCGCCGAATCAGGCTATCGACTAAGCCCTTCGGAATGAATGATGGGCTGATGTCTGTTCCACTTTATGCGGCATTTTGTCTATAGGGATGATGCTGCTGTAATGCATGGGGCCCGGAGCGCGATGTTGCTGCGCTCCGGGCCCCGCTGCTTAGTTAAACCATGACGGTTTGGCTGCCGTCGTCCTAGTCAAACAAACTCGGCATGTCGTTTTCCTTCATGAGGGCACCGGCGGAGGGCAGGCTCTGCGCGGTGAACTTTTCGGCCGAGACGCCGGCGCCAAGAATCTCCTCGGTTGTGCCGACGGTGGTGACCGAGCGGCCTTTCTTGGCGGTGAAGGCCTGGACGCCCTGCGTGTTGGTGGTTGTCTTGGTCTTGAGCAGCGACGTGTTGAAGTTCATCAGGCGGTAGTCGCTCGAGACCAGCGCGAGGTCGCGGTCTTCCTTGAGCACCTGCGCATACAGCAGCTTGCTGCCGCCGTAGATTGCGTTCTTCAGGCGCTTGCGGTTGGTCTTGGTGACGTATCCAGAAAGCGCGACGCGCACCACGCGCCCGTTCTCAAAGACGAACAGCACGTCGGCCTTGTAGTCCTCGGGGTCGATGACCCAGATGACGCTCTCGTCGGGCTCCATCTCAAGATCGGTCGGCAGGTACGAGCCCAGCTGGGCCGACTTGGTATCCTCAAACGCCGCAACCTTGCACTTGTACACCTGGCTCTTGTTGGTGAAGACCAGCAGCTCGTGGGTGTTGGAGGACGGGAACTCGATAAAGGGTTTGTCGCCGTCCTTGTACTTGAGCGTGGTCGCCTTCTTGAGCACGCGGTCCGTCATCTTCTTGAGGTAGCCATCGCGCGAGAGCATGATCGTAACCGGGTACTCCTCGACCTCGGGCTCCAAGCTTACCTCGATAACCTCATGGGGCTCGATCCTGCCCGTGCGGCGCGGCATCACGTACTTCTTGTTGACCGCGGCCAGCTCGTCGCTGATGACCTTCTTGATGTTCTCTTCGCTCGAAAGGATCTCCTCAAGCTCGGCAATCTCACCCTCGAGCTTAGCGATGTCCTTGGTGCGGTTGAGGATGTACTCCTCGTTGATGTTGCGGAGCTTGAGCTCGGCGACAAACTCGGCCTGGGTCTCGTCGATGTCGAAACCCTTCATAAGGTTGGGCACGACCTCGGCCTCGAGTTTGGTGCCGCGGATGATGGCGATCGCCTTGTCGATGTCGAGCAGGATCGCCTCAAGGCCGTGCAGCAGGTGCAGGCGCTCGGACTTTTTGCCCAGGTCAAAGTTAATGCGGCGACGCGTGGACTCAATACGCCACTTGACCCACTCGCGCAGGATCTGGCGCACGCCCATAACACGGGGATAGCCGTCGACGAGCACGTTGAAGTTGCACGAGAACGAGTCCTGCAGCGTGGTCGAGCGATAGAGCTTGGCCATGAGCTTGTCGGGGTCGACGCCGCGCTTAAGGTCGATGGCGATGCGCAAGCCCGAGAGGTCGGTTTCATCGCGGATGTCTGCGATCTCCTTGACCTTGCCCTCCTTGGAGAGCTTGACGATGCGCTCGATGATGACATCGGTCTTGGTGGTGTAGGGGATCTCGTAGACCTCGATGATGCGCTCTTCGGGAATCCAGCGCCAGCGGGAGCGAATCTGGAAGCTGCCAAGGCCGGTCTCGACGATCTTCTCCATCTCCTCGCGGCGGTAGATAATCTCGCCGCCGGTCGAGAAGTCGGGCATGGGCATGTACTCGAGCAGGTCGCAGTCGGGATCCTGCAGGTAGTGCATCGTGGCGGTGCAGACCTCGTTGAGGTTGAAACCGCAGATGTCGGACGCCATGGCGACGCCGATGCCCTTATTGGCCGAGACAAGGATGTTGGGGAACGTGGTGGGCAGCAGGCGCGGCTCCTTCATGGCGCCGTCGTAGCTGTCGACGAAGTCGACCGGGTCCTTGTCGATGTCCTTGAAGATCTCGGCGCTGATGGGGGAGAGCTTGGCCTCGGTGTAACGCGAGGCGGCGTAGCTCAGGTCGCCCGAATAGTACTTGCCAAAGTTGCCCTTCGACTCCACGAAGGGGGCAAGCAGCGCTTCGTTGCCCGTCGCCAGGCGCACCATCGTTTCGTAGATCGCGGCATCGCCGTGCGGGTTGAGCTTCATGGTCTGACCCACGATGTTGGCGCTCTTTTGGCGCTCGCCCTTGAGCAGGCCCATCTTGTACATAGTGTAGAGCAGCTTGCGGTGCGAGGGCTTAAAGCCGTCGATCTCGGGGAATGCGCGCGAGACGTTGACGCTCATGGCGTAGGGCATGTAGTTGACCTCGAGCGTCTGCGTGATCGGCTGGTCGGTGACCTCGGAGTGCAGGCCGATGACGTTCTCGGCGTTGACCTGCTTTTTCTTTGGCTGGTTCTTCGTCTTCTTCTTTGCCACGATTTCCTCTTGAACTTCTTATGGGCCGTCGTTATCGATTTGCTGCTATTGCAGGTCCAGCTGGTCCAGGTATTCCTTGCCGTGCTCGGAGATATGGCGCTTGCGGCCCGCCTCGTCGTTGCCCAGCAACAGGTTGAACATGGTTTCCATCTTGGTGACGTCCTCGGGCTCCACCTTGATCAGGCGACGCGTCTCGGGGTTCATGGTGGTGAGCCACATCATGTCCGGATCGTTCTCACCAAGACCCTTGGAGCGGTTGATGGAACACTTCTGGTCGCCGATCTCCTTGAGGATGCCGTTCTTCTCGAGCTCGGTGTAGGCAAAGTAGGTCTTCTCTTTGCAGCTGATCTCGTAGAGCGGCGACTCGGCGATATACACGTAGCCCTCGTCGATAAGTGTGGGCACCAGGCGGTAGAGCATGGTGAGCACGAGCGTGCGGATGTGGTAACCGTCGACGTCGGCGTCCGTACAGATAATGACCTTGTTCCAGTTGAGGTTGTCCAGGTCAAAGGCACCCAGGTTCTTGATGCGCTTGTCCTTAATCTCCACGCCGCAGCCCAGCACGCGCATAAGGTCCATGATGATGTCGGACTTAAAGATGCGCGGGTAGTCCTCCTTCAGGCAGTTGAGGATCTTGCCGCGGACGGGCATGACGCCCTGGAACTCGGCATCGCGCGAGGTGCGAATGGCGCCTGCTGCCGAGTCGCCCTCTACGATGTAGATCTCGCGACGGTTTTTGTCCTTGGAGCGGCAGTCGATGAACTTCTGCACGCGGTTGGCCATGTCGGTCTTCTGCTGCAGGTTGGTCTTAATGCTCTGGCGAGTCTTTTCGGCGTTCTCACGCGAGCGCTTGTTGATGAGCACCTGCTCCACGATCTTGTTGGCAGCGTCTTTGTTCTCGATCAAGTAGGTCGAGAGGCGCTCCTTAAAGAAGGCGGTCATGGCCTGCTGGATAAAGCGGTTATTGATAGCCTTCTTGGTCTGGTTTTCGTAGGACGTCTGGGTGGAGAAGCAGTTGGTCACCAGTACCAGGCAGTCCTGGACGTCTTGCCACTTAATGCCGCTCTCGTTTTTGTTGTACTTGCCCTGTTGCTTAATATAGGCATCGATGGCGCTGGTCAGAGCGCTGCGCGCGGCCTTCTCGGGCGAGCCGCCGTTCTCGAGCCACGATGAGTTGTGGTAATACTCCTGCATCATGAAGGTGCGCGAGAAGCACATGCACGCGGTGATCTTTACGTTGTAGTCGGGCAGGTCCTCGCGGTCGCGACCGCGGCGGTCGGCCTCGATAAAGAAGGGTTCGGTGAGGTAGTCGGCACCCACCTTCTCGAGCACGTAGTCCTCAATGCCCTTGGGATAGCAAAAGTCCTCTTCGGAGAACTCGCCATCGTCGCCTTCGATGCGCAGGCAGAAGGTCACGTTGGCGTTGACCACGGCCTGGCGGCGCATGGTCTCGCGATACCAGTCGTGGGGAATGCTGATCGAGGTAAAGACCTCAAGATCGGGGCGCCACTTGATGGTGGTGCCGGTGCGGTCCTCGTCGCTGGGCTCGATCTCAAGCGCTTTCTTTTTGGCGCCAACGACCTTGCCTTTCTTAAAGTGCAGGGAGTACTTGTTGCCGTCGCGCCAAACCGTGACGTCCATGTACTCGGATGCGTACTGGGTCGCGCACGAGCCCAGGCCGTTGGTACCGAGCGAGAAGTCGTAGTCGCCGCCCTGGTTGTTGTTGTATTTGCCACCTGCGTAGAGCTCGCAAAAGACGAGCTCCCAGTTAAAGCGCTTCTCGGAGGGGTTCCAGTCGAGCGGGCAGCCGCGGCCGTTGTCCTCTACCTGAATGGAACCATCGCGAAAGGCGGTAAGGGTGATGAGCTTGCCGTAGCCCTGGCGCGCCTCGTCAACGGCGTTGGACAGGATCTCGAAGGCGGCATGCGCGCAGCCGTCGAGCCCGTCAGAGCCAAAGATGACGGCGGGGCGCAGGCGTACGCGCTCCTCGTCCTTGAGCTGACGAATACTGTCGTTACCATAGTTTGCGGTGTTTTTTGCCATGCTCGCTCTCTCGATGCTCCTTTGCTGCGTTTAAGTCATATAGATAGTCAAGGTAGCATAGCCCAGCCCATAGGCGATTCCACCCAACACGAAATCCATCGAACAATCGTTCGGATTAACGGGTATAGTGTTTAGTGGTAACGCGGCATTGTTAAACAAATTTGGATACAAACGATTTTTATTTAATAGGGACCTAGTTTTACTAAACAAAATCGAATGATGCTGATTGCACGAGCGGGCACAGCGATCGACTATCAATCACGTTTACTCGGACAAAACCGAGTCGGTTCTGTCCGAGTAAGTTTGAATAGCGAATCGAAATTGTTATGTCCACATGGCGATGGCGAACATGGTTTCCATTATGACAGATATAGTTGACATCTTGTGAAGGATGCAATATATTTCTGTCATGTTGCAACGGATATCTGTCCACATTTACGAAAGGAACTCCATGCCAGGCAAAAAGAACCTACGCATGAAGGCGGCACGCGCGGCGGCTGGCCTTTCGCAAGCTGACTTAGCCCGAGCCGTGGGCGTTGCGCGCCAAACCATCGGCCTTATCGAGGCGGGCGGCTACAACCCCACGCTCAATTTGTGCGTGGCAATCTGTAAGGTGCTGCGCGTTACGTTGAACGACTTGTTTTGGGAAGACGAAACCGACGCCGACCCTAATACTCTTTAGGAGTTCACTATGAAATATGAAGATCTGAAAATCGTGCAAAAGTGGCGTGAATATGCCGGCCCAAAGGATGAACGCCTGGAGGCTGAGAACGCGAAGATCTACAAGATTGGTTTCGTGCTGCTTTCGTTTGGCATGTTGATGATCTTTTTCTACCAGTTTATAGCTCGACAGGTTGCGTGGGTTCACAGCGACGCCAGTGAAATGCCGCATGGCTTTGCAACGCCATTCGAGGCAGCCATGTATTTGTGGCTCGTTCTCGTGATGTTGATTTGTGCAGGGCTGCAAACGCGGAAGGGCTATGTCGATACCAATCGTTTTGGGCAAACCGAGCATCTTCCTGTTGGATATTTCCTGCTTGTCAGCGGTCTTAGCGGCACCGCGTTCGCGCTTGTTATTGCCGCAATGCGCTGTGTCGCTGAGGCGCAGATCGTACCGCTCGAAAGCGTCTTTTGGTTGGCGAACCTGGCCACGGGCGTGTTCTGCGGAGCGACGATTTTCGCGGCCACGTTTGCTGTCCTGTGCGCAACGTTTTTCACGGCGAAAAGACACCGTGCCAAGCTCGAGGCAGAACTCGACTCCTCAGACGACATTTAATGCGCAATGGGCTGGCTCTGGGTATTCAGAACCAGCCCATTTTGATGTTCGATGAGCCGAGTCGGCGCTTCTCACAAAAGTAACTAGGAGCTAGCGAGGCCTATCCGAATTGTCCTCATTGGCGGTGTCTTTTTCGAGCGCCGTGCGGCGGGCGCTGTAGGCGACGAGGCCGGCGCCTGCCACGGCGAGTGCTGCAGCGGCTGCCGTAAGGGGGACGTTGCTGTCTTTGCGAGAAGCCGCTTCGTGGCGGTAGTGCCGTTCAAGGGTCAAAATGTCCAATTTAGGCGAGCGAAGCGCCGGGTTCCGGAATGTGTTCGATGCGCTTGGCAGCCCGGTCGTTAACGCAGCATATGCGCGACCAGCTCGGCGCGTGTGCCGATGCCAAGCTTTGCGTATACGCCGGATAGGCGGTTTTTGACGGTGCCCGGCGATACTCCCATATGGCGTGCGATTTCGGCGTTGGTCCACCCACGACAGGCGAGCATGGCCATGGTGAATTCCGTGGTCGTTAGATCGTCGGCCACGTCCTCGCCCGAATCGGGGTTGTGGATGCGCCGCCAGCCGTAGCTGAATCGATACGTGATCTCGATGATGCGTGCGAAATCGTCAGGGTATTGCGATTTTAGGCATGCCTCGATGAGTCCCTGCAAAAGGCCATGGTGTTCGCCGATGAGTTCGATAAGGCCGTCGGGGCGCGCAATGTCCCAAGCGGCGCCAAAATGCGCTTTTGCGGCGTCGACGTCTTTGAGACTCATACAGGCCATCGAATCCGACAAGTGCAGGAATAGCTCCGAGATGGGGTAGCTTCCCTGTTTCATAATCAGGGCGTTTTCCGCCATGCCCAGGCTGCGGCCGTATTCGCCGCGCAGACACAACGCGTGCGCCATCACGTAGCTGGCGAACAGGCGCAGGCCTTCGGGCAGATGCGCCGCAAGTGGATAAAACTCTTCGGCAGAATACGGGGAAGGCAAGTGCAACAGGACGCTCGCGGCGGAGGCGAACAGGATATGCGTGGCGTGGACGGCAGAAGATTCCTCGTCAGTTGGCGTATCGAGGATGCCCGCAAGGCAACGACGGGCATCGGTGATACGGTTGAGCGACAGACTGGCATATCCGCAGATAAGGCATGCGGAATAGCGCAGTGCGGGATCGGTGGCGTCAAGATAGGGGCGTGCTGTCTCGGCGGCGAGTGTGGCCTGTCCGCGAAAGTACAGCGCTTCCGCCGTGGCGACGGTGCGTGAATCGGGGTCGGAAATGCCTGCAACCGCAGCGTCCATCTGCCCCGGCACAAAGGCGGTGCACATCAACGGCATGGGAATGCGCGGGTAGCCATCGCAGTCCATCTTCCATCTCCCAACAGCTGGCAACATTAGCAGCCATTTTACCCCTGTTGCTCGGGACTGGAATTTGTGGTTATCGCCTACGATTATGCCGAACGTATAAAGGAAGAGTCTATTGTCGATGCTCCCAAGGTGGCTACCGAAGCCTAGCTGACCTCGACATTAGGAAAAATTGCCACCCCTGCAAAAAGCTCCGTCGCAGCGATGGGAAACGAACCTCGCTCTGCATATAATGAGGTCATATGACGGTGCGTTTGCATACGTGCAACGCATTCCCATCGAACCGAAAAGGAGCTTTGCATGGATCCCAACAAGCGTCCCGACGACATGGTGCGTATCACCACTCCCGAACTTGCCCAGGTGTTCATCGATGAGCAGGTCGCTGCAATCCGCGAGCAGATTGGCGACAAGAAGGTCCTGCTGGCTCTTTCCGGCGGCGTCGACAGTTCTGTAGTTGCGGCCCTGCTCATCAAAGCTATCGGCAAGCAGCTCATCTGCGTGCACGTGAACCACGGCCTGATGCGCAAGGGCGAGAGCGAACAGGTCGTCGACGTCTTCAAGAACCAGATGGATGCGAACCTGGTCTATGTCGACGCTACTGATCGCTTCCTGGATAAGCTCGTGGACGTCGAGGAGCCCGAGGCCAAGCGCAAGATCATCGGCGCCGAGTTCATTCGCGTGTTCGAGGAGGAGGCCCGCAAGGTTGGCGACGAGGTCAGTTTCCTCGCCCAGGGCACCATCTATCCCGACATTCTGGAGTCGCAGGACGGCGTGAAGGCTCACCACAACGTTGGCGGCCTGCCCGAGGACCTGCAGTTTGAGCTCTGCGAGCCCGTCAAGCTGCTGTACAAGGACGAGGTGCGCGTTGTGGGTCGCGAGCTCGGCCTGCCCGAGAACATGGTTGAGCGTCAGCCGTTCCCCGGTCCTGGCCTGGGCGTCCGCTGCCTTGGCGCCATCACCCGTGACCGTCTCGAGGCGCTGCGCGAGGCCGATGCCATCGTGCGCGAAGAGATCGACAAGGCCGGCCTGACCATCTGGCAGTACTTTGCCGTAGTGCCCGATTTCCGCGCTACCGGTGTGCGCGAGGGCAAGCGCGCCTACGACTGGCCCTGCATTATTCGCTGCATCAACACCGTCGACGTCATGACCGCCGAGGTGCCTGAGCTCGACTGGGCGCTGCTCAAGCGCATTACCGCTCGCGTGACCGCCGAGGTCCCCGGTATTTGCCGCGTTTGCTACGACCTCACGCCGAAGCCCGTTGGCACGGTCGAGTGGGAGTAAGCTAACTCAGCTGGTAGGCGACGAGAACTAGCAGATGTGACAAAGGGACAGTCCCTTTGTCACATCCTCGATATTATGTGCGGGATGGTACGCCACGCGGCGTGCCATCCCGTTCGTTATTTTAATGAGCCGAGTGCGCGAGTGGGAAGAGTCACGAGCATGGTCGTTCCGCGCTCCGAGCTCTCTTCGACCTCGATGGAGCCGCCGTGGAGCGCGGCGATCTCCCAGACCAGCGCAAGCCCCAGCCCCACGCCGCCGTATGCCCTGCTGCGCGATTTGTCGACGCGAAAGAAGGGCTGAAAGATGCTCGTCTGGTATTGCTCGGGAATGCCTGGCCCCTGGTCGCGCACGCGTAGCAGCACGCGGTCGCCTTCGGCGCAGGCGTTGATTTGCACGGTCGAGTTGGGCGCGCTATAGCGTATGGCGTTTTCGGCCAAGTTGAACAGCAGCCGATAGATTAGCGTATCGCTGCCGATCGTTTGCGCGTCGCCCTCACTTGTAAGCGTGATGTCTTTTTGCTCGGCAAGGGGCGCCAGGTCCGTGAGTACTTCTTCGATCATCGGCGCCAGGTCAATCGCATCGTTGCAAGGGACACTGCGCAGCTCGCTCATCTCGAGCAGGGTCTTTG
This sequence comes from uncultured Collinsella sp., assembly GCA_902490405.1. Classification (GTDB taxonomy): domain Bacteria; phylum Actinomycetota; class Coriobacteriia; order Coriobacteriales; family Coriobacteriaceae; genus Collinsella. The sequence goes on along the minus strand of CABUDS010000006.1, from coordinate 55,715 downwards.
TCATGTGCGTCATTCGCTCGGTCTGCTCCTGCAGCAGCCCGAGCAGGCTCGCTGTATCGGCGTCGACGTCGGGGTGCTCGGCGCAAAACAGCTCAACCTGGGCCTGCATGAGCGCAAGCGGCGTGCGCAGTTCGTGCGCCGCATTGCCCGTAAACTGTCTTTGTGCGGAAAATCCCTCGTCAAGGCGGGTAATCATGTCGTTAAACGACGCGCTGCAGCGCCTGAGTTCAGAGGGCACGTCCTCGCTGATTTTTGTGTCGGCGAGGTTGTCGGGCCGCACGCTCTCGACTTGCGTCGCAAAGAAGCGCAACGGCCGCAGCGCATGTCCGCTTACAAAGTAGGCCAGTACGCCGCCGAGCAGCGTCACCGCCGCAGTTATATACCAGCTCGTCGCGCCAAACGATTCTTGGGCGTCGTTCACGACGATGGTCAGCGCGTCGTCGAGCTCTTTGTTTGTCGGGTCAAATGAGCTGGGCGAGGCCGCCTCCACCTTGCTGTGCGCCGATAGTTCATTGCCGATCGAGTCCATGTAGCGCATGCCGGAGTAGCCAACCAGACAATTCATAAGTACGCAGGTCGAGCATACCAGCAGGGCCGTCATTAACGTGATGCGCCACTGCAGCGACAGCCGCTTCATTTGCCGTCCTCCATAACGTAGCCTTCGCCGATTCGGTTGCGGATGGGGTCGTGCCCCAACGCACCGCGCAGCTTTTTGCGCAGCGACGAGATGTGCACGCGGGTCGCGTTGCTAAAGCTGTTGACGCTGCTGTCCCATACATGCTCGATAAGCTCTTCCTGGCTCACCGGCCGCCCCTGGTTAAGCATCAGGTATTCCAAGATGCCGGTCTCCTTGCGCGTGAGGGATAGGGTCTCGCCGCCCACGGAGGCGAGGCGCGCTTTGGTGTCAAAGCTCAGCGATCCACAGGTTAGAACAACGTCGCTTTGCGTAAAGCGCCTGAGCGTGAGGCTGCGTATACGTGCCGCCAGCTCGTCAAGATGGAACGGCTTGGTGAGGTAGTCGTTGGCGCCCGCATCGAGCCCCGCTACCTTGTCGGAGACCTCGCCACGTGCCGAGAGCACAAGCATCTTGGTCTCACAATCAGTTGTCCTGAGTTGCCTGAGCACGGTCATGCCGTCGACATGGGGGAGATTGAGGTCGAGCACGACAAGATCAAAGGTCTCGACATCGAGCAGATCGAGGGCCTGCTGCCCGTCGTAGCAGCAGTCGACGCTATAGGCCAAGTTGCGCAGGCTGCGTGCGATCGCATCGCACAGTGCCCGCTCGTCCTCGATGACCAAGATGCGCATAACGTTCTCCTTGCATAGTCATTCACGCTTAACACGGATTTTATAGTCGGTATGGTCCAATGGGTCGCGAAACGAAAGGAGTGGTCAGATTGTTCAAAGCGATTAAGCCTGTGGCGCAGGTGGCTTTGCTGATCGTTGGGGTAGCCATGGTTGGCTTTGGAATTATGCGCGGCGAAGCGGATGCCGTGCTGGCCAAGGCAATCAGGCTGTGCTTGGAGTGTATCGGAATTGGATAAAAGAAAAAACACTGCATCGCATCTTTTGGCGAGATTCCGCGGATTGATTCAGGCGGCGGCGACGCTTGCGACCAATATTCACCTGCCTAACTTTGCCAAAGGGGGCATCTACCAGGGGGCGGGCAAAGCCGTCTGCGTGCCGGGGCTCAACTGCTACTCGTGTCCGGCGGCCTTGGGTGCGTGTCCCATCGGGTCGTTTCAGTCGGTGGTGGGCTCGTCTAAGTTTAGCTTTTCGTATTACGTCACCGGAACGCTCATTCTGATCGGCGTGCTGCTGGGACGTTTTGTATGCGGCTTTTTGTGCCCGTTTGGATGGCTGCAAGAGCTTTTGCATAAGATTCCCAGCAAGAAGCTCTCCACGAAAAAGCTCAAGCCGCTCACGTACATCAAGTATGCCGTGCTGCTGTTTGCCGTGGTGCTGCTGCCCGTCTTGGTGGTCAACGATGTGGGTATGGGCGACCCGTTCTTTTGCAAGTACATCTGCCCGCAGGGCGTGCTCGAGGGCGCGATTCCGCTGTCCATCATGAACATGGGAATCCGCTCTGCGCTGGGAAAGCTCTTTTCCTGGAAGCTCGCGATCCTCATTGCGGTTGCGGTGCTGAGCGTGCTGTTCTACCGCCCCTTCTGCAAATGGATTTGCCCCCTCGGTGCGTTTTATGCGCTCATGAACAAGGTGTCTTTGCTGGGGATCCAGGTTGACCAGTGCAAATGCGTCTCGTGCGGCAAGTGCGCCAAGGTGTGTCAAATGGACGTGGACGTTACGCGTACGCCCAACCATGCCGAATGCATTCGTTGCGGCAAATGCGTGGGCGCGTGCCCCGTCGATGCTATTAGCTTTCGCTATGGGCTGGGTGTGACGGGCGACAAACCCGCGCAGTCCACGCAAGCCTGCGAAAACAAATAGGTACCTATATAAGTTTCGATATAAACGGAGGAACCATGAAACTGTCAAAAATTGCGGCTCTGTTGATGCTGCCCGTGCTGGCGCTGACTCTCGCGGCGTGCTCTGCCCCCAAGGGCGACGCGAAGGATGCTACGAGCGGCGATGCGCAGATTGCCGAGCTCATAGCGCAAAAGCCGTCGAGCGCCGAGGAGGCGGCCAAGCTGTACCAGCAGCTGCTGCAAAAGGAAAACGAGATCTTTGCGAGCGATAACGCCCTATGGGAAAAGGTGTTCCTTGCGGCCAACAAAGACACTCCCATGATTGAGGACGGCAAGAACTACGGTGACTTCTTGCTCGATACCATCGAGGGCGCCAAGGATCAGTTTGCGGCTGACGAGCTTAAGACGCTTAAGGCCGGCGCGCAGCAGGTCAAGGAGATCGAGGACAAGCTCATGGCGCTGGAGAAGGAGTTCCCCGGATGTGGCAGCACGCCCGGCGAGGGGGAGAGTGTTGATGCCTCGACCGCGGGCGTGACCAACGGCGAGAGCGGGGAGACGAAGTTCCCCAGCTTTAAGGGCAAGGACTTGGACGGCAACGATGTAAACAGCGACGAGCTGTTCTCCAAGAACAAGGTCACCGTCATGAACTTCTGGTTTACCACCTGCAAGCCGTGCGTGGGAGAGCTGGGCGATCTGGAGAAGCTCAACAAGGAGCTTGCCGAGAAGGGCGGCCAGGTCGTGGGCGTTAATTCCTTTACGCTCGATGGCAACAAAGACGCGGTGGCCGATGCCAAGGACGTGCTTTCCAAGAAGGGAGTGACGTATAAGAACATCTGGTTTAAGTCGGACAGCGAGGCCGGAAAGTTCACCTCCAACCTGTACTCGTTCCCGACCACCTACGTGATCGACCAGAACGGTAACATTGTGGGAGAGCCGATCATGGGCGGCATCAACTCCGCTGAGCAGCGCGAGGCGCTCAACAAACTGATCGATCAGGCACTCGCGAAGAGCGAACAGTAAGTCCGTGGGACAGACAACTGAAGGGGAGTCGCTGGAAACAGCGACTCTTTTTTCTGCTTCGGGGTAGCATCATGGGTATACGTCGAAAGGGCACGCAGCTTTTCGTGCATTGCCTGAGCGGTGCGCGAAGCAACCAAGCTGTGAGTTTTCTTAAGCGTTCTGGGTATGGCAGTGTCAAGAATATCGGCGGCATAAGCGGCTACACGGGAAAGGTGGTGCGTTAGCTATGAAGGTGGTTATCGTTGGAGGCGTCGCGGGCGGCGCATCGGCGGCGGCACGTTTGCGCAGACTCGACGAACAGGCCCAAATTGTCATCTTTGAGCGCACGGGTTTTGTATCGTATGCCAACTGTGGGCTTCCGTACTACATTGGCGGCGTGATAGAAGAAGAGAGCGCATTGACGCTGCAGTCTCTCAAGGGCTTTTGGGATCGCTTTCGCATTGCGGTCAAGACGAGTCACGAGGTGTTTGCCATCCATCCCGATTCGCATACGGTCGAGGTTCGCAATATGCTGACGGGCGAGGAATTTGTCGAGACGTATGACAAGCTCATCCTGTCGCCGGGTGCAAAGCCGATTCGCCCTGCGTTGCCGGGCATCGACTCGGATAAAATCTTTAGCCTACGCACCGTTGAGGACACGCTGCGTATTCACAGCTATGTTCGAGAGCGGCGACCGAGCAGTGCCGTCGTGATCGGCGGCGGCTTCATTGGCGTCGAGACGGCGGAGAATCTGTGCGAGCTGGGGCTCCAGGTGACCCTTCTGCAGCGTCCCGTCCAGCTTATGAACAACCTGGATTACGACATGGCGACCCTTTTGCATACCGAGGTGCGTGAGCACGGTATCGATCTGCGCCTCAAGGCCGATGTGACAGGTTTTGAGGAAGTTGATGGCCGCGTTGTCACCCATGTTGCGGGCGATGACCCTATCGGAGCCGATATGGTGCTGCTTGCCATTGGCGTGGCACCTGAGAGCCATCTGGCGCAAGAGGCGGGGCTCGAACTGGGCATCAAGGGGGCTATTGTGGTCAACGACCGCATGGAGACCTCTGCTGCCGACGTGTATGCCGTGGGCGATGCCGTGCAGGTCACGCATCAGGTGACCGGCGAGGACGCGGTCATTTCGCTCGCCGGCCCCGCCAACAAGCAGGGGCGTGTCGTCGCCGATGTCATAGCCGGCATGGACAGCTGCTACCTCGGATCGTTGGGCTCATCGGTTATCAAGGTATTCGACTTGACGGCGGCAAGCACGGGACTATCCGAAAAGGCGGCACGCGCGGCGGGAATTGACTGCGACAGCGTGGTCCTGTCGCCCGGTTCGCATGCGGGTTATTATCCGGGTGCAACGCCCATGACCATGAAGGTTGTCTTCGAGAAGCAGGGATTGCGCCTGCTGGGTGCGCAAATCGTGGGCATCGATGGTGTGGACAAGCGTATCGACGTTCTGGCGACTGCCATCCAGGCAGGCATGCGCGGCGATAGGCTTAAGGATTTGGACCTAGCATACGCGCCGCCGTATTCATCGGCGAAGGATCCCGTCAATATGGCGGGCTTTATGATCGAGAACCTCAATCGCGGCATACTGGCGCAGTGGCATTGGGAGGATGAGCCCAACTTGCCACGCGATGGCAGCGTGCAGCTGCTCGATGTTCGTACGGAAGGGGAGTATGAGCGCGGGCATATCGATGGTTTCGTAAACATTCCCGTCGATGATCTGCGCAATCGCCTGGGCGAGCTCGACCGGGTCAAGCCGGTCTACGTGATTTGCCAGAGCGGCATTCGCAGCTACATTGCTTGCCGCATTTTGGTGCAGCATGGCTTTGAGTGCTTTAACTTCTCGGGTGGCTATCGCTTCTTTGCAGCCGTGACTGAGGCTCGCCGCGGCAGCGCTAACGTTATGCCGTGCGGGCTCGAAAAGTAGCGCGCATTGGAATGTGACAAAGTGACAGCCTCTTTGCCGCATCGGGGATGTTATATGCGGGATGGTGCGCCATACGGCGTGCTATCCCGTTCGTTTTTTGGTGCGGTTCGTTACATTTCTCACCGGTGCCGGCAAAAAATGGGGATAGAGTAGGGCGAACGCGCCGAACGTGAACGGCGGGGGAGCGGGCGAGCGCGCCCGCGCGAGAGAGGTTGCCGTCCATGCTGGATCTCAGAGTTATTTGCAAAAGGTACGTTACGCAGTCGTTTACGCAGGTAGCGCTCGATAGCGTAAGCCTGTCTTTTCGCGATAACGAGTTTGTAGCCATCCTGGGTCCCTCGGGTTCGGGTAAAACTACGATGCTCAACGTCATTGGTGGACTCGATCATTTCGATTCGGGCGATCTGCTGATCGATGGCATCTCGACCAAGGATTTCAGCGACCGCGATTGGGATGCCTACAGAAACAATCGCATTGGCTTTGTGTTTCAGAGCTACAACCTCATTCCGCACCAGAGCATTTTGGAAAACGTGGAGCTGGCGCTTACGCTCACGGGCGTGGGACATGCCGAGCGCCGCCAGCGTGCGCGTAAGGCGCTCGAGGCGGTTGGTCTGGGCGAGCACGTTGACAAACGCCCGAACCAGCTTTCGGGCGGGCAGATGCAGCGCGTAGCCATTGCCCGCGCCTTGATCAACGACCCCGAAATCGTGCTGGCTGACGAGCCGACCGGCGCCTTGGACTCAACGACATCCGTGCAGGTTATGGATTTGCTCAAGGACGTTGCGCGCGACCGTCTGGTCATCATGGTCACGCACAATCCCGAGCTGGCGTACCAATACGCTACGCGCATCGTCAACCTGGCGGACGGCAAGATTACCGACGATTCCGACCCTTTTGATGTTGCCAAGGCCGCGCGTCGCGAGGCTAAGCCTACGCGCAAAACCTCGATGAGTTTTGTGACGGCGCTGGGGCTTTCTGCTCGAAATCTCATGACCAAGAAGGGCCGTACGGCCATGACTGCCTTTGCGGGCTCGATTGGCATTATCGGTATCGCGGCGATTCTGGCGCTGTCCAATGGCGTAAACGGCTACATCAAAAAGGTCGAGGAGGATACGCTCTCGAGCTACCCGCTCACCATTTCCAAGCAGGATTACGACCTGTCGTCCATGATGGGCGGGCAGGGGGCCGCGGATGACGATACGTCCAAGAACGAGGGCTCGTCCGACGGCAGCACCGACGGCAAGGCTCGGGGAACCGATAAGATCCCCGTGGTCACGGCCGTAAAGGATATGTTTGCGAGCGTTAAGTCCAACGACATGACGAGCTTTAAGGCATGGCTCGATGCCGGTGGCGACGGCATCGATAAAGAGGTCAACGCCATTCAGTACGGCTACGGTGTATCGCCGGTTGTCTATCGTGCGGGTAAGGGTGACGAGAAGCCCGTTCGACTTGTTCCCAACGCTATGACCGAGGCCATGAGCGGCGGCGCGAGTTCGGCGGCGACGGTGAGCATGGATTCCGTGGGAACCTCGGTCTTCAACGAGATGATTGATGACCAGAGCCTGCTCGACAGCCAATACGACGTCGTGGCGGGGCATTGGCCTACGTCCGCCAACGAAGCCGTGATGGTGCTTTCGAGCCGCGGCACGGTGGGCGACTACACGCTCTACAGCATCGGCGCGCTGGATATCAGCGAGCTCAACGACCTGGTTAACAGCGCCATGGCGGCCGACGGTGGCGTCGAAGCGCCCGAGACCGGTACCGACTTTACCTACGACGATGCGCTGTCCACGACGTTTAAGGTGCTGTCGCCGGCCGATGCGTATCGCAAAAACGAAGAGACCGGCATGTGGACTGACATGTCTGGCGACGCCGACTTTATGACGGCCAAGGTTGCCGACGGTATTGACGTGCGTATTGTGGGCGTGGTGCGACCGAACGAGACGGCCAACGCGAGCGCGTTGTCCCCGGGTATTGCCTATACGCACGCGCTGACTCGCCAGCTTATGGAGCGCGCTGCCGATTCGCAGATCGTGCAGGAGCAGCTTGCCCGCCCCGAGACGGATGTCTTTACGGGTAAAACCTTCGATGAGCTGCAAGGCGAGGCCAAACAAGGCGTTGATTTGGGCAGCATGTTCAGCGTGGACGAGGCGGCGCTGAAGAGCGCGTTCTCGTTCGATACGTCTGCGCTTTCGGGTGCGGCCGGCGGTATAGACCTTTCTGGTATCGACTTGTCCGGTCTGGACATTGACCTTTCGGGCGTTGGGAAGGACATCGACTTCAGCGACATCATGGCCAAAGCGCCGGCTCCAGATTTCTCGGGCATCTTTGACGGTCTGGAGCTCACACCCGAGCAAATGCAGCAGGTGGGAACACTTGCCAACCAACTGTTTGAGGGCTTTATGCAGTCGGATCAGTTTAAGGCGCTGTCGCCCGAAGATCTTAAGGACGCGTCAAAGCTCGCTGCCGCATTCTCGACGTATCTTGAGAATGATGCCGCAGCCCAGCAATGCCTGGCTCAATTGCAGGCGCTCGGCGGCGATGCCCTGGCCGAGCGCCTGCAACAGGCGATGACCGACTATGTGCAAAAGCAGCTGGCTCCGTATCTGCAGCAGGCTATGGATCAGGTGATGAAGGCAATCAGCGAGCAGATAGCGTCGACGGTATCGTCCCAGCTCAAGGCGGGCGCAGCGGGGCTTATGGACCAGATGGCGACGCAGATGTCTTCGAGTTTTGCCAACCTGGCGAGCGCCATGCACGTGGATGCGAGCGCCTTTGCTCGTGCCATCCATTTCAACATGGACGCCGAGGACTTGAGTTCGCTCATGATGAGCTATGCCAAGGCTTCGAAGCTCACCTACGACAACAATCTGACCACGTTGGGCTATGCGGATGAGGCAGACCCCATCTCGGTTAAGATTTTCCCGCGCGACTTTGAGGCCAAGGAGCGCGTGCTCGATCACATCGATGCGTACAACAAGCAGGTCAAAGCCGCCGGCCATGATGATCGGGTAATTTCGTACACCGACTACATGGGCATCATCATGGGTTCGGTGACCGACATCGTGAACACCATCAGCTTGGTGCTCATTGCATTCGTGAGCATCAGCCTGGTCGTGAGCTCCATCATGATCGGCATCATCACCTACATCAGCGTGCTGGAGCGCAAAAAGGAGATTGGCATCCTGCGCGCGATTGGCGCGTCGAAGCGTAACGTGGCAAACGTGTTCAACGCCGAGACCTTTATCGAGGGCCTCATTGCCGGCGTCTTTGCTGTTGTCGTCGTGGTGGCCGTGAGCTTCCCGGTCAATGCTTGGGCACTTGCGGCCAAACAGGTCCCCAACCTAATGAGTCTGCCCGTGCAGGATGCGCTGGTGCTCATCGCGATTTCGGTGCTGTTGACGGTTGTCGCCGGCCTGCTGCCGGCCCGTAGCGCATCCAAGAAAGACCCCGTAGAAGCCCTACGCTCCGAATAATGTGACAAAGGGACAGCCCCTTTGTCACATTCATCTCCCTGCACCTAGTTCGTTTTGCCCATCAGCGTGATGCGGATGGTTGGATGGGTGTACTCGTCAAACTCGTCCTCGGGATCCGTGTCAAACGAGTAATACGCTTTGACGGGGCCGTCACTCGTCCTGATAGAGATTCTCTCGTAGAGCGAACCGCTCAAAAAAGCCTGTCTAAACTCTTCAGGGAGCTTCTGCGCTGCTAGGAGCTTGGGGCTTGCGGTCTTGACGTCTATGGTTTGGACGGCAGAGGAAAGCTCGTCAAGGTCGAGCTCGATACGGGCGAGGTTGTCCTCGAGGCTCGCATTGGGGTCGACCTCTGCCGCGTAGCTCACTTCCGTGAGCGTTCCCTTGTTGTCAAAATCCAGGTACGTATAGGTCTTTTGGGTATCGGAGTCGCCGTCGTGCAGATAGCCGCGGACGTGATAGCCGTAATCTTGATATCGCTCGTAGGGGTCATCGGCGGACACGTACTCGCATGAGGGTTCCAGCGCCTTGCGGGCGATGGCGATCTGCTCGGCTGCAGCCGCGGCGTTCTCCTGCATCTCGATGTTTCCCTGCGCCAGCTGCGGGATATAGGCGCCGCACACGATTGCGAGGGGCAGCGCCACAAGCGCGACGATCCACTTTTTTGCACGGGGGATAGGCACGCCACAGGCCTCTGCCGCGGCCTTTGCGTTGGCGAAGCTCTCGGCAAGCACATCTGCCGCGGTGGCGACGGCGCCTACGGCAGCGGCGACCTCTGCCGCGCCGCCCAGGTTGCGCGCGGTCTCGTTGTCACTGTTCCTGAGCAGGCGCGCGGCGGCCTGCGTGCCAACAACGCCTGCGATCTGTGCCGAGCGGTCTTTCTCGCTCTGCTCGACGGCGAGCCGGTACTGCATTTCCTTCCACTGCTTGCCACGCATGCCAAAACGCGGCGCGAGGGCACAGTAGCAGAATATGACGAGCTCGATGGCGGTGAGCACCAAGGCGGTCATCATGCCCGTCTCTTGGAAGCCTTCGTGATGGAAGACGATGTCGTCGATCATTTCGAAAGGAATAATCAATAAGGGCAGCACGAATGCCATGGCAAGCGCCGCGCCGGCAACCTTGGGACAGATGCAGTATCGCTGGATGCGCTTACGTTCTTGTTCGGAAAGTGTTGCCATGGCTGATCCTTGGTGTCGTAACGGTCGTTGCGGCGCATGGGGCGCGGGGCGCATCAGTTTGAGCTAGCGCTGGATAAGAACATAGAGCAAGATGCTCATCGCGATGAGCAAGAAGCCTGCGATGTTAAACATCAGTGTGGCAAAGTTGCCCACGATGGGGCGTTCGACATAGCTTTTGTCTGGGTTGCTGGGGTTGTAGTACACGGTCATTTGGCTACCGAGGGGCCAAAGCTGCTCCGCGAGGGTGCCTAGGCGGGCGATGGGGCCTGTCTGCACGTGCAGCCAGCCCTTGGCGTCTTCGTAGGCGGTGGCTTGCGTGCGGATGGGGAGTCCCGACAAGCTTTTGGTCTTTATGCCACGGAATTGTTTTTTCGCGCGGTATTGCGTGCCGTCGACGGTGTATTCCAAAACGGGATTCATTCTGCCTTCACCCATAAAGCGATGGTCGATGACCGTCCCCATGGTCACGGCGGTACAGGCCTTGGCTTTCTTGCGGGCGGCGGCCTTCATGAGCGCGCTCACTCCGATAAGCAGGATGCCGATGCCCCCAACCAAGATGAGCGCGAGCAGGGATATCTGCGACGTGGTCACGGTGTTCTCCTTTGGCGCGATACCGTCATATGTGACCCAGTATAGAGAATCCCGCCATCGATGAGCTATTGCGGGGGGGGGTCAATTCTGAATGTGACAAATGGACTGTTCCTTTGTCACATCGGGGACTGCGGAATCGAGGTCTAATACTTTTCCCGAGAAGTGAACGAGTGAAAACGGACTCCCGAAGCATCGACACTTTTGGCGTGCAATTTCCTGCGGTTTTGCCAGTCAAATCCTGCGGTTTTGACGCCTAAAAATGTCAATGCTTCGGGGGTTCAAATACAGCCGTTCACTTCTCGGGAAAAGTATTAGACCTCGAAATATGGGCGGCGTTCGCGAACGGCAACTAGCTTGCGTCCGGTAGCCGGCACTTGGGGCAAAGGGACTGCCCTTTTGCCCCTTCACCATTGCATCGTATCTGGTGTGGAAAAAATATCGCCTGCGTTCTCGCGCCTGCGAAGAGTTCCTGAACCGCTTGAATGGGATGTGACAAAGGGACTGTCCCTTTGTCACATTGATTTGAGAGTGGATGTTGATGAATTTATCGCTGGCCCCTATGGAGGGGATTACCGGGCATGTGTTCCGTCGCGTGCATGCGGAGTGCTTTGGCGCGCTCGATTGTTATTACACGCCGTTTTTGCCGCCGCCGCGGGTGGGCAACCGCTTTGGTGGCAAGGCGTTTAAAGAGGTCGATCCTGCCAATAACCAGGGGCTTAACGTAGTACCTCAGCTGATGTCCAAGAATGCGGACGAGTTTGTGTGGGCGGCGCAGGTGCTCGCCGAGATGGGGTACCGCGAGGTCAATCTCAACCTTGGCTGCCCCTCGGGTACGGTTGTTGCCAAAGGCAAGGGTTCGGGCTTTCTGCGCAACCTGGATGAGCTCGAGGTGTTCTTGAGCGACGTGTGCGAACGCTCACCCTTGCCGGTGTCGGTCAAGACCAGGCTGGGGTTGGAAAGCGATGACGAGTACGAACGCGTGCTCGACCTCTATTGCCGCATGCCGCTGGCAGAGCTGATCGTGCATCCGCGCGTGCAAAAGGACCGTTATACGGGCTCGCCGCGTAAAGAGTTTTACGGCGAGACGTTGGAGCGGGCGCCGTTTCCCGTGGCCTATAACGGCGACATCTTTGATCTTGAGGACATGGATGCGCTGGTGGGGGCCTATCCCGGAACACGCCACGTAATGTTGGGGCGCGGCTTGCTCGCGAACCCCGCGCTGGCTCGCATGGTTAAGGGCGGCCCTGCTGCCACGGCCGCTGAGCTGCAGCGCTTCCACGACATACTGTTTGCGGCCTATGCGGACGAGATTGGGGACAACGCGGTCTTTCGCATGAAGGAGTGGTGGTTCTACGCCAAATGCGCCTTCGCCGATCCCGCGACCGTTCACAAGCTCGTTCGCAAGACCAAAAAGGTCGATGAATACCGCGCTGCTGTCGAGCGCGTCTTTCGCGAGCAGCCGCTTGCGCCTGTTGCCCGCTTTTGTGGCTACTAGTCGTTGGACGTTCTTTAACGACTAGTCATTCAAGAACGTCCCCAATGACTAAATTGAAAAGCTGTACGTCAGCATCCAAAGATGTCGGAAAATGTCGACTTTGGATGCTGGCGTACATGTTTGGTTCGTATGGGTTCGGCTCGGTTGGCGCGAACTGGCCGCAGTGCGCGTGCTAGAGCAGGTTCTTCTGCACCCACGCGATGATGTCGCTCGATTCGTAGAGTGGCTTGCCGTCGATGAACAGGCAGGGAACCTGGCGTTTTCCGCCGACGGCGATGAGCGTCTGCTCGGCATCGGAGTCGATCGAGATGTTGCGCTCAGGGATGGTCACGCCGTTATCGGCCAAAAAGCGCTTGACCTTTATGCAATACGGGCAGCCAGTCATAACGTAGAGCGCGAGTTCATGATCAGTAGCCATGGTGTCTCCAATCGGTTGCGGTTTTGATTGAAATACCCAAAGCCGCCGCAATCTATGCGCGGGCCAGCGACGACTCGATGGCCTGTACCAGAAACACCGTAGCTCCGGTGCCGCAGGGCTTGTCGTAGTAGTCAACAAAGCGCTGATCGGCAAGATAGCCGTGGGCGAGGCCCAGGTATGCTTCGTCTGGGGGTTCGTGTCCCCAGTTAAGGCCAATCCATCGACGGTGCATTGCGACAAGCTTGCGCGCCTCGCTTCCATCCGGTTCGCCGTCGCCCATGGCGATCGAGAGCTGGCCCAGAATAGCGCGTTCAAGTTCCTTCATGTCGTTCCATGTCTCGGGGTCCATGTCCAGCAGTGCCTCGTTTGCTGCATCGACGGCCTCGTCGCCATAGCGCGCCCGCGCCTCGGCACCGTAGCGCTCCTCGTTTTCCTGCACGGTGCGCCAGCGCTCCAATTGCGGCAGCACGGCGCCCATGAGAGAGACGGCTTCGTCGAGCGACATACCGGTGTTTTGTGCCAGGCGCGGGGCGCAATCCTCAATCATGGCCTCCATCGTGGTCTCGTAGGTGTACTTGCCGTGGTCGTAGCACCACTTGCAGTAATGGTCGGTCGTTGCGCCGTGAGCATCGGTGCCGCAGTCGTCGGGCGTGAGTATCATGCCGCAGCTCTGGCAATAGTGCTCGGGCATTTCGAGCAGGTGGGACAGCGGTTCTCCGGTTATGGCGGCAATGAGCTTCATCATGTCGATGCCCGGCGTGACTTCGCCGCGTTCCCAACGGCTGACGGCTTGGCGTGTGACGAAGAGCTTGGCGGCGAGTTGCTCTTGGGTGAGATTGTTGTCGCGGCGGATGGCGATGAGCTTTTCTGCAAAGGCCATGACGGCTCCTTTCTGCTGTTTGTTGCTTTAAGCATACGCGGCGGCCGGCACCCTTCCAAGCAACCGTTGGTTGCACGACGGGGACCGCGGCGAAGAATTGCGCGCAACACCCCACGCCTCCATGCCGTACAATGACCGGCATGGAACCTATTGCACACATACATACCGACCTGCCGCAGAAGTTCGGCATCCCACGCAACAGCTTTTTGGCGCCCCATCTGCAGGGACGCATCGTCTTTGAGCCGGAATTTGCCTCCAACGCTGCAGTTGAGGGTCTGGACTCCTTCTCTCACCTATGGCTGCTCTGGCGCTTCGAAAACGGAACGCCCGGCGGCACGGCTAAGGACATAGCCGCCGATGCCAAAACGCAGGACAGGTCCGGCACCAACGCAAAATGGTCGAAAACCGTGCGCCCACCGCGTCTGGGTGGAGCCGAACGCGTGGGCGTGTTTGCCACGCGCAGTCCGTTTCGCCCTAATCCCATCGGGCTCACCTGCGTCAAGCTTGATCGTGTCGAGCTCACCGACGATGGTCCCATCATCCATGTGCTGGGGGCCGACCTGCGCGACGGTACGCCCATCTACGACATTAAGCCTTACATTCCGTTTGCGGACTGTCACCCGGATGCGACGGGCGGCTGGATTGAGGACGCGCCATGGCAAGAGCTCGATGTCGAGCTCCCGCAAGCGCTGCGGGACATGGTCCCGGACACAAAGCTCCCCGGCTTGATCGAGGTGCTCCGCCAAGATCCGCGCCGTGCGGGCAGCAAACACGAGCCAAACCGCGTTTACCATTTGGCTTACGCTGGGCTTGACATATCGTTTACGGTCGACGGAACCAGGTTGACGATAACCGCCATCAACGACGCGCGAGACTAACCAGCCATTCGTCCGCACCCGTCAAATTAAGCGCCAAACTCCGCTCCAAAACCGCCCACGCTGGTGGACAATAACGCCTACCGAAACAATCCGCTTTGCACGGGAGCTCAGCATGAAATACGACTTTACCTCGCTTATCGACCGCCACGGTATGGACGCCATCGCCGTTGACTCCTGGGGAGAAATTCCCGACATGGCTCCGAACGCACCCGACGAGGGCTTCGACCTCATCCCCATGTGGGTGGCGGATATGAATTTTGCCACGGTGCCCACGGTTCAGGAACACATCATTCAGCGCGCCCAGCATCCCATGTTTGGCTATTTCAATCCGCGTGACGAGTACTTCGACCGCATCATCGAATGGCAAAGCCGTCGCAACGGCGTTGAGGGCTTGGCGCCGGAGCATATCGGCTACGAAAACGGCGTGCTGGGCGGTGTCGTGTCGACGCTGCGCGCATATGTCCAGCCGGGCGATGCGGTACTGGTCCACAGTCCCACCTACATCGGCTTTACCAAGTCTATCGAAGCCGCGGGCTATCGCATTGTCCACAGCCCGCTTAAGCTCGACGATCAGGGCGTGTGGCGCATGGATTTTGAGGACATGGAGCGCAAGCTCGCCCAAAACCACATCCATGCCGCCGTGTTCTGCTCGCCGCACAATCCCTGCGGCCGCGTATGGGAGCGCGACGAGATCGAGCGCGCCATGGATATCTATCGCCAGCACGATTGCGTGGTGATCTCGGATGAGATTTGGTCCGATATCATCCTGCCGGGTCACAAGCATATCCCGACGCAGTCGGTGAGCGAGGATGCCCGCATGCGCACGGTTGCCCTCTATGCGCCCAGCAAGACGTTTAACCTGGCGGGCCTGGTCGGCAGCTACCACATCATCTATAACGAGACGCTGCGCGACCGCGTGTGCGCCGTGTCCAACAAGACTCACTACAACGAGATGAACGTCCTCTCCATGCATGCGCTTATCGGTGCCTACCAGCCGCAAGGCTACGAGTGGCTCGATGAGCTCAATGAGGTCATCGATGCCAACGTTGACTACTTTTGCAATTACGTTGACGAGCATTTTGAGGGCGTGTCCTATTCGCGTCCGCAGGGCACGTACATGGTGTTTCTGGACTGCACCGAGTGGTGTCGCGAGCATGGCCGCGATATTCAGTGGCTGCTTGACGAGGGGGCGCGCGTGGGCGTGGGGTATCAGGATGGCCGTCCGTTCCACGGGCCTTGTCACATCCGCGTGAATCTGGCACTGCCGCTTTCGCGGGTAAAGGAGGCGTGTGAGCGCCTGGACCGCTACGTTTTTGGGGTATAGGGGGCGCTCGATTCGAGTGCTGCCCCATGTGCCCACGCCGTCAAAATGCGTGGGCACATGGGGCGCAGAGGGTAGCGAGCGCGTTTTTCGCATTCGCTACTTTTCGTGAATCTGCTTGCCGCAAAGATGCTCAATCGAAATCTCGTAGAGTTGGACGCCCTTGATGTCTTTGGCGATTTCTTCCTCGACTTCTTCGGCAGAAGGGTAGTACTTAAGCGCGAGCTGACGGACTTTGTCCTCGATAAACGCAGGCGCTTCATCTACCAGGCGGCAACGGCCAAAGACCACGGTGCTCATGACGTAAGGAGCCCAGTCGCCGTCCTTGTACCACTCGTTGCCGTAAACGGTAAAGCAGACTTTATCGTCACGCCTGAGCGAATCGACCTTGTGGCCGGCCTTGGCGCCATGGAAATAAATCTTGTCGTGCTCGGCGTCAAAGAAGTAGTTGACGGGAATGGCATAGGGGTAGCCATCATCGCCGTTGACGGCAAAGACGCCGCGCTTACAGGTGGCGAGCAACTC
The DNA here is from genome assembly GCA_902490405.1 of uncultured Collinsella sp. Taxonomy (GTDB): domain Bacteria; phylum Actinomycetota; class Coriobacteriia; order Coriobacteriales; family Coriobacteriaceae; genus Collinsella. The sequence goes on along the minus strand of CABUDS010000006.1, from coordinate 39,589 downwards.
GCGCGCTTCCTCGTCAGTGATGGCGCGTTTCTTTCGACGTAAGGGCCTAAACATCGTTGGCTTCCTTTCTGGCTGTGCATGGTGGTTGAGCACAAACTATAGCGAAACGGATCCGTATTTCTTGATACAGGCGAGGATGTTTTTGAGCTTGTTAAAGTCGAGCGGTTTGGGCAGATGGGCGTTCATGCCGGCATCGTGTGCCGCCTTGGCGTCCTCGGCAAAGGCATTGGCGGTGAGCGCGATGATGGGGATGTCGGCTGCATCGGCCTTCTCGCTCAGACGAATCGCGCGAGTTGCCTCGTAGCCATCCATACCCGGCATCATGATGTCCATCAGGATCGCATCGAAGCTGCCGGCGGGACGACTAGTGTATAGTTCGACCGCTTCTTTGCCGTCGGCGGCGCGAGTTACGACGATGCCTTCGCTTTCGAGCAGGGCCTGGGCAATTTCGGCATTGAGCTCGTTGTCTTCGGCCAAAAGAACGTTCATGCCGGCAAGCGAGCAGCTGATCGCCTGCTCGTCCGCACCTTCTCTTGCCTGAGGGTTCTTGTCGATATCGAGCGGAATCTGGACGTTGAACGTACTTCCCATGCCGACCTCGCTCGAAATCTCAATCGTGCCGCCCATCATGTCTATGAGCGATTTGACGATCGGCATGCCCATGCCAGTTCCCTGAAATTTACTGCGGGCATCGTTGCCCTCTTGGGCAAACGGTTCGTAGATGTGCTTTAGAAACTCGGGCGACATGCCGATGCCGGTGTCCGAGACGCTAAAGCAAAACACGGCGTGCTCGTCGTCGACCGGCTTGATGGTCGATGAGAACGTGACGGTGCCTCCGTGCTTGTTGTACTTGATGCTGTTGTCGAGCAGGTTGACAAGGATCTGCCGAATATGGGTGGGGCTGCCGATCATATATTGGTCGACAGCGTAGGGCTCGCTGGTGTCGAGCATGGTTATGCCGCGGTCCGATGCGCGGAGCTTGCACAGTACGAGCGCATTGTCGCACAGCTCTTTAAGGTTGAATGATTCGTGCTCGAGCGTCACTTTGCGCTCCTCGATCCTGCCCATCTCGAGGATGTCGTTAATCAGTGACAGCAGGTGATTGGCGGCAACGCGCGCCTTGGCGCGGCTTTCGCGGGCGACCTGCATGTCGCCTTCTCTCAATTCCTCAATTTCGATAAGGCCCAGGATGCCGTTGAGCGGCGTGCGGATGTCGTGGCTCATGCGCGTGAGGAAAGCGGTTTTGGCGGCGTTGGCGGCATCGGCTTTCTGCCGTTCCTCCTGTGCGCGGTAAAGCGACCAGACAAGGATGACGATGCCGGTGAGCAAAATGCAGATGACGACTGCCGCAATGACGATGCGGTTGCGGTAGAGAAGTCGGAACGCATCCGATTCTTGCGCCGAGTACGATGTGGGGAAATAGCTGTTTGCAGAGAGCGATTCACCTGCATTGACGATGCCCTTATTGATGATTCCCAGCAGCTCGGGCTTGCCGCGCGAAATTAAACACGATAGTTGTGCCGTGTTGGTGAGTTCCTGTGTTTCGAAATCCTCGATGTCGTAGATGTCGCGGAGAGTTTCCAGGCGCGTGCTGGGGACAATGATGCAACGTGCCTTCCCCTCATCGAGGGCTTTGAGCACCTCGCCGTCATTCGAATACTCGGTTACCGTTGCGTTCGGAAAGAGACTTTCGAGCTCAAAACGGTTAACGATTGTGCTCTTTGTACAAGCGATGTTCTTAAGGTCGCTGTTCAGGTTTTTGCCACTGTGAATGGCGGTCAGCGAAACCGTTTCCATCGAGTTTGACTGGATGACCCCTGTCTGCTCGGCGAGCCAGTAGTCGCGAAACAACGGCAGGGCGACATCGATGGTCCCGTTGGAAAGGGCTTTGATCATTTGTTTGTTGCTCGAGAGTGCGATTGTTTTGACCGTAATGCCAAACTTGTCGTGCAACGTCGTTGCAAGCGAGGCGAGCGACCCTTCCATCTCGCCGTCGTCATTTTGCGTACAGTAGGGAAGTTGGTTTTTAAGATAGCCGATCGTGATGGTATTGCCGTTTTCTTTGAGCCAGGTGGTCTCGGGGCCGGTGAGCGATGACGAGCCACTGTTTTGGGTCGAGTAACTCGATTTGACTTCCTCGTTATAGCGCGGGTTATCGCGGGCGATGGTCGTCATGGCGGCGTTGATGTCGTTCATCAGATCAGGGCGGCTTTTGGGAACGGCAAAATAGTAGTCGCTCGAGCCTACGTAGAACATGGGTGACGCATCGGGCGACGAAATGGTGTCGTTCATGATGACGGCGTCGACCTCGCCGTCTGCAAGCGCCTCAAAGAGGGCACTGCCGGTGTCGATTTCTTTATAGGTGCAGGTAACGCCTTCGTCGGCGAGCCACTGCTGGCCGACGATAGTTTGCATAACGCCAGAGTTGCAGCCGATGGTGAGGCCTTGGAGCGCCTGGGGGTCACCCTTGGCCAGGTCGTCGCGGTCGGGCCTGGCGTAGATGTAGTAGCGCTCGGTGCCCTCGGGGTTCGAGGAAAAGAGCAGCTTCTGCTCGCGTTCTGCCGAATACGAGATGTTGGGCATGAGGTCGATTTCGCCTGCTTCGAGCATGTCCATAAGCTCGGAGAAGGTGCCGCTAACGTATTCGTATTGCCAGCCCTTTGTGTAATACGAGAGGGTCTGGAGGTACTCGTAGCCCCACCCCGAGAGTCGCTCGCCCGGCATGCCTTCCTGGAAGCCTTTGTTGTTGACGAGCCAGCCAACGCGGACCGTCTTGACCTGCTGGTCGGAGTCGGCGGCAAAGGCGGGGGCGGGCATGACGGCGCTCAGTATGGCGAGCGCGGCAAGCGCGACGGCCAGGGTGCGATATAGAGCCAAGCGAAGGACGGCGGAAGGTTTCACATGAAATCCTATCGAGTTGAGACAGTTTCGCATAAGGATACCAGCTCAGCCTGCCCATTCAGCCGCCGCACCGCTAAACGGTTAGGTAGTCATTGGGGACGTTCTTAACTGACTAGTCGTTTAAGAACGTCCCCAATGACTAGTTCCGTTTGCGGGGGAGGCGTGGGACAATACCGAGCGAATGTGATTGGGCGTCTGGGAAAAGGGGTCGCGATGAACAAGTTGAGGACGCTTGCCGACGTGTTGCGCCAGGCTGGCTTTGCGCGCATCACGGGCCTGTTTCTCGTCTTCTATCTGCTGTGCTCGACGGCCGTCTGGCTGTCCGAGCCCACGACCCTTACGTTTGGCGACGGCCTCTGGTTTAGCTTTGAGACCGTATCGACGATCGGCTTCGGTGATATCCCGGCCGAGACGCCGGTTGCCCGCGCTATCACCGTCGTTTTGAGCGTCATCAGCATCTTCTACATCGCCATGCTCACGGGCGTGGCGGTGAACTACTGCAACACGCTCATCAAGATGCGCCAAAAGGACACCATGGCGCGCTTTATGGATGATCTGGAGCATTTGGAAGAGCTCGATCGTGACGAGCTTGCCGACCTATCGCGCCGTGTGCGCGAATATCGCCGACGCCAACGCTAGAACGGGCGCCGCGCGTCACGACGAGGGGGACTGAATATGAATATCACGGTATACCTGGGTGCCAGCGTCGGCAATGACCCGGCGTTTCTGCCCGCGGTGCAGGAGCTGGGCGACTGGATTGGCGCTAACGGACACGCGTTGGTATACGGCGGGTCCAAGTCGGGTCTGATGGGTGCGCTCGCCGATAGCGTACTCGAGGCAGGTGGACACGTGACGGGTGTTGAACCGAGCTTTTTTATCGAGGCCGAGTTTCAACATGACGGTATCGACGACCTCATCGTGACGAGTGACATGGCCGAACGCAAGGCCAAGATGATTGAGCTCGGTGACGCGTTCATCGCCTTTCCCGGTGGGACGGGTACGCTCGAGGAGATTGCCGAGGTCATGTCCGCCGTGTCGTTGGGGCATCTCGATGCGCCGTGCATTCTGTACAACCTTGGGGGCTACTACAACGATCTTAAGGCGTTGCTCGAGCACATGATTGATAAAGGGCTTTCGAGCCCGAGGCGCCAGCACGGCATCTACTTTGCCGACGATTTGCGCGAGATTGCCTCGATTATCAACGGATAAGTCTTGAGCCTGCCCCACTATGACTCCCAATGGTGCCGTTTGCGGCGCAGACGGTTGGCTCGTTCGGGTAACGCTCGCTCTACAATAAAACGTATCTTTGCCGAATTTGACCACGGGAGGTCCCGATGGATAGTCTTGCAAAACCCAAAAACCGTGCGCTGTTTTTAGTTAGCGTTGCCGTGACCGGTGCGTTCGCAGGCGCCGCGGTCTGGCTGTTCTTTTTTGCGATGGAGCACGGTGTCGACTATCTATGGACCGAGATTCCGCACGCGCTGGGCGTCGCTTCGCCTGAGCTCGCGAGCGGCCCGTTCGGTTTTCTGCCGTACCCGTTTTTTGTCTGCTTGCTGGGCGGCCTGCTGATCGGTCTGTACGAAAAGATTACGGGCACCAAGACCGATGACCTCAACCAGGTGATGGCCAAGGTTAAACAAGACGGTCGCTACCCGTACGACAACCTCGGCAAGCTTTCGCTTGCGGCATTGCTGCCGCTGCTGTTTGGCGGAAGTATTGGACCGGAGGCCGGCCTGACCGGAGTTATCGCGGGTCTGTGCAGCTGGGTCGGCGACCGCATGCGTCGCTTTGGCGCCGAGTTTAGGGAGCTCACGCTGCTGGGCACCCAGGCTGCCCTGACGGCGCTCTTTACCGCGCCCGTGTTTGGCTTTGTGGCGCCGCTCGCCGGTAGCGCCGACGGCCAGGGCGCTGGCGAGGACTCCGCGTCCGATGAGATCACCATCAAGCTGCCCAAGGCGCAAAAGACCGTGGTCTACGGCATCGCGATTGCCGGCGGTCTGGGCACCTATCTGCTGCTCGGCCAGCTTATGGGCGGCGGCATGGGCATGCCCAGGTTCGAGGCCGCCCAGGTGGGTAACCTGGAACTTGTCTGGCTCATTCCGCTGGCGTTGGTCGGCACCGTATGCGGTTGGCTGTACTTTGTCTCTGAGCATGCAAGCGAGGCACTGTCCCATGCAATAGGGGAGCGCCCGGTCGTCAAGGCCATGCTGGCCGGTCTGGCGCTCGCCATCTGTGGCACGGTCCTGCCCTACACTATGTTTGCCGGCGAGACCCAAGCCGACGTGCTCATGGAGGCCTATCTGACCATTCCCGCCGGCGTGCTTATCGCGACCGGTCTGGTCAAGGCCATGCTGACGCCCGCCCTCATCAACCTCGGTTGGCGCGGCGGTCACTTCTTCCCGGTTATCTTTTCGGGCGTGAGCCTGGGCTACGGCCTTGCCATCCTTACCGGCGCCAATCCGGTCTTTTGCGTCGCCGTCTGCACGGCATCGACGATGGGTGCGGTCATGCGTCAGCCGGTCATGGTCGTGGGCTTGCTGCTCATGTGCTTCCCGCTCAAGGGTATCGTCTGCATGATCATCGCCGCCGTCATCGCGGCGGGCATTCCGCTGCCCAAGCCGCTGCGCAAGTAGCACGGTAGCGCACGCCGGGGACATGCCGTTTGCCACGGATTTGCGGGGAGGGGGGGGCGATCACGCCCTTCGTGGATCGAGACTCGCGTGCTTACAGATCGCGTACTCGATAAACCTTGGTGCTGACGATGCAGCTAAGTGCACATAGCACGAGGGCCAATACCGCGATTCCCGCACACAGGCAGCCGAGGACGGCGGGATCGGGATTCGCCCCGGCAATCGATATGAGCCAGTTGCTGATGGGGTTGGAGGAGCTCAGCGCTGCCATGGCGAGGCATCCGAGCAGGGCAAACAGGCCGACGGAAAGGCGCAGCGCCTCCATGTGTCCAAATCGAAAGAATAACGGCTGCGCCAAAAACACCATCATGAGGGAGATGAGCATCGATGCGGCGGAGGCTATCGTGGTCTCAAAGACGATCTGTCCCGTCGAGGGCATGCCCATGTGATCGAAGAACGGAAAGGTGATGATGCTCAAAAGCGCGGCGGCGCAGGTCATAACGGCCGAGAAGGCAATGATGCTCAGGTAGCGTGCACAGATGATGTCTTTGCGCGAGAGGGGCAGCGTTGCCCGATAGCGCTCCCATCCGTTTTGATTGTCGTAGCCGGCCAGCGAGTTCATGACCACGATGGGCGACATGGCACTGACCGCGCAGGCGCCGGCGCTCATACTGGCATCGCCATCCGATGCGTTGGCGAGGGTCAGTACGACGAAGATGAACAGGCCGACGCCCGCGATGCTCGGGACAAGCGTGCGGACGATGGCGAGCTCAGACATAAAGGCGCGTTTCATTTCGAAGCCCCTTTCAGCATGAGGCGAAGATAGTCATCAATGGTTGCCCGGTCGCAGGGAATCTCGGGGAAGGCCTCGAGCGCCTCGCGACGGTTGGGCACGAGCACGTCCACGCTGTAGGCGTGGTGGGCGGCGCGGGCGCCTTCGACGCAAGCCATAAGCTCGGCGGCCTGTGCTTGGGTACAGTGGGCGATGCCGGCGCGGTCGGTAATGTCCTCGCGCGGCAGGTCAAACACAATCGAGCCGTTATCGATGCAGATGACGCGGTCGGCAGTGCGATCGAGGTCGGACGTAATATGGCTCGAGAGCAGCACGCTTCGTTGGCCGTCGGCGACAAAGGCAAACAGCTCGTCGAGCAGTTCCTCGCGCGCCATAGGATCAAGGCCTGCGGTGGCTTCGTCCAAAACGAGCAGCTTGGCATTGTGACTGAGTGCGCAGGCAAGCTGCAACTTCATGCCCATGCCGCGGGAGAGGTCCTTGACCTTCGTCTTGGGATCGAGGTCAAATCGGTCGATGAATCCGGCGAACGTTTCGCAGCTCCACGTGGGGTACGCCGGGCCTACGAGCGTCTCGACCTGGCCCACCTTGAGCGTGGAGGGGAAGGGGCACGTGTCCAGGACAAGACCGACGCGGGAGCGCAGGTGGCGCTGCGTCTCGTCGGGCGCGTTGGCGTCGCAGCGCTGTCCAAGCAGATGCACCTCGCCGGCATCGAGCTTTATAAGCCCAAGCGCGGCGCGAATGGTCGTCGTCTTGCCGGCGCCGTTTGCGCCCACAAAGCCGACGATCTGGCCGGGCTCCACGGCGAGCGTGACGTCGCGTAGCGAAAAGCGGTCGCTCACGCGGCGTGAGACGCCTTTGAGTTCTAGCAAGTTTTGCATGGTATAGCCTTTCTTGCAGATGGCTACTGCATGGTTTCGGGGGCTACAAGGTCGAGCATCTCGTGCAATTTGTCGCGCGTGACGCCCAGGGTTTCGGCCTGCGTAGCGGCCTGCGCAAGCAACTCTTCGATATGGCAGAGCTGGTTTTCGCGCAAGAGTTCCTGGTTTCCCTCGGCGACAAAGCAGCCCCTGCCCTGCATGGTACAGATAAAGCCAAGTTGTTCCAGGTCGGCATAGGCGCGCTTGGTGGTGATGACACTCACGCCAAGATCGCTCGCGAGCGCGCGGATGCTGGGGAGTTTGGCTCCTGCAGCGAGTGCGCCCGAAAGGATCTGAGCTTTGACCTGCGAGGAGATCTGCTCATAGATGGGCTTGTCGCTCGAATTGGATAGGATGATGTCCACAGCGGCTCCTTAGCTGTTGGGCTACACGTGTATATAACCGGTAAGCACAGTATATATACACTATGCACAGTTATGCAAGAGCTAAATGTGGAATAGCCCATCGGCGCCGCGCTTGCTCCAAAACAATCTCAATCTGTAACACCTGGGTCCGTTTTGGGTCGCCTGCTGTTACAGATTGAGATCTTATTTGCCCGCTTGCCTATTTGTCTCAGTCTATAACAGTAAGAGTCGATTTGCGCGGCTAGATGTTACAGAACGAGACATTGGCGGCTCGCCTTCCCGTTTATCTCGATTTGTAACAGCTAGACCCAATTTGGGCGGTCAGATGTTACAAATCGAGATTGTGCCGGCGGGCCTGCCGGTTTGTCTTGATCTGTAACAGGTAGAGGCTCAAAACCCGTCTTACTGTTACAGATCGAGACAGTCCTTGAGGCGACTGCCAGGTGCACAACGAGCTTGGCTAATGAATTTGTCCTGATAGGTGCCCTATGGCGGGATTTCGCGGCTACAATGGTGCGGTTACAACGACGTAATGCACTCAATGCAAGAAAGGATCCGCATGGCAAGCCTGTCGGATGAAATCTCGTCGCGCCGCACGTTCGCGATTATCAGCCACCCGGACGCCGGTAAGACCACGCTTACCGAGAAGCTGCTGCTCTATACCGGCAGCATCCAGACTGCCGGCTCGGTCAAGGGCAAGAGCTCGGCCAAGCATGCCGTCTCGGACTGGATGGACATCGAGAAGGAGCGCGGTATTTCCGTTACCTCCTCGGTACTGCAGTTCACCTATAACGGCGCCTGCGTCAACATCCTCGATACCCCCGGCCACCAGGACTTCTCGGAGGACACCTACCGTACCCTTATGGCTGCCGACGCCGCGGTCATGGTCATCGACGGCGCCAAGGGCGTCGAGGCCCAGACCAAAAAGCTCTTTAAGGTCTGTACGCTGCGCCATATTCCCATCTTCACCTTTGTGAACAAGCTCGACCACGAGGCTCGCGACCCCTTTGAGCTCATGGAAGAGATCGAGAACGTCCTGGGTATCAATACGTATCCCATGAACTGGCCGATCGGCAGCGGCCGCAACTTCCGCGGCGTGTTCGACCGCCAGACCCGTCGCGTTATCGCGTTTGAGGGCGACGGCCACGCCAACGCCACCAAGAAGGTCGCCGAGGTCGAGGCCGAGCTGGGCGATCCCGCCATGGACGAGCTCATTGGCGAGGAGAACCATAAGAACCTGATGGACGACATCGAGTTGCTCGATGGCGCCGGTGACGAGCTCGACCTGGATGCCGTGGCCTGCGGCAAGCTGAGCCCGGCGTTCTTTGGCTCGGCGCTCACCAACTTTGGCGTGGAGCCCTTCCTCAAGGAGTTCCTGCGCCTGGCCCCGACGCCGCGTGCCTATACCGATACGCTCGCCAGCGAGCCGGTCGCGCCCGCCGAGAACGACTTTAGCGGCTTTGTCTTTAAGATCCAGGCCAACATGGACAAGAACCACCGCGACCGCATTGCCTTTGTGCGCATTTGCTCGGGCAAGTTCGAGCGCGGCATGGATGCCTTCCATATGCAGGGCAACCGCAAGCTCAAGCTGGCCACAGGCACCTCGATGATGGCCGACGACCGCGCCATTGTGGACGAGGCGTACGCCGGCGATATCGTGGGTCTGTTCGACCCCGGCATCTTTAGCATCGGCGACACCGTGTGCTCCGGCAAGCGCCACGTGCAGTATCCGCAGATCCCGACGTTTGCCCCCGAGATGTTTGCTCGCATTACGCAGGTCGACACGCTCAAGCGCAAGCAGTTTGTGAAGGGCATGGAGGAGCTTGCCCAGGAGGGTGCCATCCAAATCTTCCGCGAGCTGGGTGCCGGCATGGAGAGCGTCATCGTGGGCGTGGTCGGCGTGCTGCAGTTTGAGGTGCTCGAGCGCCGCCTCAAGGCCGAGTACCGTGTTGAGGTTCGTCGCCAGCCGCTGCCCTATACGGACATTCGCTGGATCCAAAACGACCCCGACACCATCGATATCCCGGGCCTTTCGCTTACGCGCGACACGCTGCGCGTCGAGGACATGCGCGGCGGTAAGCTGCTGCTGTTCACGAGTCCGTGGAACGTGGATTGGGCAACCGACCACAACCCCGACCTGATCCTGTCGGAGTTTGGCAACGTAGCCTTTTAATGCATCGGCGCGGTGGCCCTGTGGGGCTGCCGCGCCGTTTGCTTGCCTGATGCCGTGTGAGCGGCTATTATACCCATCGTCGTCTCAAGCCCGTGACGTCCGAGCAGTTCGGGTCCGATATCCTGCTCGTTAAACCTAAAACCAAAGGAGTACATAATGATCAAGAAGGTCATGGAGGACTACAAGGTCCTGTTGCGGAGCATTCCCGCGGCAACGGTTTCGCTGTTTTTCGTGAGTGTCATCATGATGAACCTGCTGGCCAACAAAGAGCTTATCAGCCTGCCGTATCTGGCACTCGATTGCGGCTTTGTGGTGAGCTGGGTTTCGTTTTTGTGCCAGGACATGATCTGCAAGCGCTTTGGCGCCAAGGCATCCATCAAAATCTCTGTCCTCGCGCTGCTGGTCAACCTGGCCGTGAGCCTGTGCTTTTGGGCGTGCTCGCTCACGCCCGGCATGTGGGGCGCTTACTACGACACGGGCATGATCGAGGTCAACACTGCCCTTAACGCCACCATTGGCGGCACCTGGTACGTGGTGCTGGGCTCTTCGCTGGCAATGCTCGTTTCTGCCGTGGTTAATTCCACGCTCAACCAGTCGCTCGGCCGTATGCTCAAAAAGAATAACTTTGCGAGCTTTGCCTTCCGCTCCTATGTGTCCACGGGTGTTGGCCAGTTTATCGACAACTTGGTCTTTGCCATTGTGGTGAGCCACACGTTCTTTGGTTGGACCTGGGTGCAGGTCCTTATGTGCTCGCTGACCGGCGCTGTTGCCGAGCTGCTGTGCGAGGTCTTTCTGAGCCCCGTGGGCTATAAGGTCGTGCGCGGCTGGGAGCGCGAGAATGTGGGCTCCGAGTACCTCGAGCGCCACGCAACCGCCTAAGGAGCAAGTATGCGGGTTTTGATCACGGGCGCTTCGGGCGGTATCGGAGCCGCGTGCGTGCAGCGCTTTTTGGACGAGGGCCACGAGGTCGTGGGCTTTGACCTGCTGCCGACGGCGGTCGAGCACGAGCGCTACCGCCATCTGATCGTTGATGTCCGCGAACCGGACTCGTTTCCAGACGACCTTGAACCCCAGGTAATCGTAAACGTTGCCGGTACGCAGGATTCGGCCGACGACATTGCCGCCAACCTGTGTGGCACCATCAACGTGACCGAACGCTACGCCTTTGTGGGGGAGGGGCTTGCCGCCAAGCCGACAGCGGCTATCAAATCCGTGGTCAATGTGGGGTCGGCGAGCGGACATACGGGATCGGAGTTTCCCGCCTATGCCGCCAGCAAGGGCGGCGTTATCGCCTACACCAAAAACCTTGCAAACCGCCTAGCACCGCAGGCCATCGCCAACAGTGTGGACCCGGGCGGCGTTATCACGCCGCTCAACCGTTGCGTGATGGAAGACGAGCACCTGTGGAACCAGATTATGGAGCTCACGCCGCTTAAACGCTGGGCCACCGCCCAAGAGATCGCCGAGTGGATCTACTTTGTGGGCGTGACCAACCGGTTTATGACCGGGCAGAGCCTGCTGATCGATGGCGGCGAGGCCGGCCGCACCCAGTTTATCTGGCCCGAGTAGAAAACGCGCCCGATGGAAATCCGTCGGGCGCGTTTTTGATGTATTGATTTTTAGCCGAGGCAAGTCCAGTTGACGGGGGTCGAGCCGTGCTGTTCGAGTAGCCGATTGGCTGCCGAGAAGGGGCGCGACCCTATAAAGGCGGGGAGTTCTGCCGTGGCGCGGTTGGCCGAAAGCGGCGAGGGGTGCGTAGAAGCTAGGCAGAACTTGCCGGTTGCCTTGCCCGCGCCGATCGCGTCGAGCTTGCCCTCAACCATTTGCTGGGCAAAGCGGCCCCATGCCAAAAAGACGACCGGCTGGGGCAGCTGACAGCAGCGTTCGATAATATAGTCGGTGAGCGTGCTCCAGCCTAGCTTGGCGTGCGAATTGGCGGCATGCTCGCGCACGGTGAGCGTGGTGTTAAGGAGCAGGACGCCCTGTTGTGCCCATGGGGTTAGGTCTCCCGTGGCAGGAAAGGGGCAGTCCAGATCGGCTTTGAGTTCCTTATAGATGTTGTGCAGGCTCGGCGGCAACTTGGTTTGCGTCGCGGGGACCGAGAACGATAACCCCATGGCCTGGTTGGGTCCGTGATAGGGATCTTGACCCAAGATGACAACCTTGACCTGGTCGGCCGGCGTGTAGGCGAGGGCATTAAGGATGTCGTCTTGTGCCGGGTAGATGGTCTGCTCGGCACGCAAAAGGGCGATGCGCTCGAGCAGCTGGTTCGTCGTGTCACGTACCGGCTGCGGCGCATCGCCCAACCAGGTTGCTATGTTGCGGTCGCGAGTTGCGGTGTCCATGGGGCTCCTTTGTGGCAGATACTCTGTTGGTATCTATTGTAAAGGCGCACCGGTTGCCTTTATGCCGCGGCTGTATGAAGAGTGGGGTCTACGAGACGCGCTCGGGCGTTCCTGCCATACGAGCCTGTTCATGCGCGCGTAGGCGCGGAAGCTCGACGGTTGCCACCATGACGCCGGTGAGGATGAGGGCGGCGCCAAAGAAGGCGATGGGGCTCAGGACCTCGCCGACCAGGAAGAACGAGAAGACAGCGGAGCAGACCGGCTCGAGCGAGAAGGCGAAGCCGGTGGTCTCGGCGGGCACGTGGGGCTGCACGAGCGTTTGGGTGATAAAGCCATAGGCAGAGCAGATGAGTGCGAGTGCGACGACGACGACGATCTCGTTGGGCGTGCTGGGAAGCGTGAAGCCGACAAAGGTGCACGCGGCGATGCCCGAGAACAGGCCGCCAAAGCCCAGCTGCCAAACACCCAGGGCCAGTGGGTCGACTTCTTCGACAAAGCGCTTGGCTACGATAATGTGGCCGGCATAGATAAAGGCCGAGAGCAGCATGATGATCGCGCCGGGATTCAGGCTGGTAAAGTCGGCGCCCGAGAGCAGCAGCATACCGCAGGTGACGATGGCAGTTCCGATGAGCACCTTGCGCTCGGGGGCGCGACGCAGCAGAGCTGCGTTGGCAAACGGCACGATCACGACCGTCAGGCTCTGCAAAAAGCCGGCGGTTGAGGCGGAGGTGAGGCTGGAGCCCAGGCACATGCAGGTGAGCTCGGTTGCCATGATGGCGCCGATGATGGCGGAGCGAATCATCACGTCACGGTTGATACGCAGCGCGTGCTTGTGGAAGAGCAGCAGGCAGGCCACAAAGGCGATGATGCAGCGCAGCGCAACGATGCTCGTGGCGTTCATGCTGTCCATGCCGATCTTCATGAGGGGGTACGAAAAGCCCCATGCGACGGGAACGGAAAACGAGAGCGCGATTGCTTTTTTGCGATCCATGGGACTCCTTTTGTTACAGAACGGTTTCGCAAAAAGGATTCTGCTCCCAGATTTAGATGTAGTAAAGCGAATGTATCTTCAGTATGATTAAGTAATACTAATGTAGGCGGGAAAAGCGCTGGCAAAACGTTTTACGGCTACGTCGATGTGGAGGTACGATGGCATCGCGGTATCAGATTGTTTGTATGGTGGTCGATCGCGGCAGTCTTAAGGGTGCAGCCGATGAGCTGGGCTATACGCAAAGCGCGGTGAGCCAGGCCGTCAAAGCGCTCGAGCGCGAGCTGGGTACCACGCTTATCGAGCGCGGCAAGCAGGGCGTTTCGCTTACGCGCGACGGCAAGCAGTACCTGCCGTATCTGCGCCAGATTGTAACTGCCGAGGCCGAGCTTGAGGGCAAGCGCCAGGAATTGCTGGGACTCTCCTCGACTGATATTCGTATCGCAACGTTTACCAACGTGAGCCGCACCGTGTTGCCGCGCGTGATCCGCGACTTTGGTGCCCTGCATCCGGGCGTGCACTTTACCCTCAAGCAGGGCGATTACACGCGCAACGCCCAGTGGGTGCACGATGGCGTGGTTGACTTTTGCTTTACGGCGCGCGGATTTACCGCCGGGCTCGAGAAGCGCGTGGTCTATCACGACGAGTTGGTGGCGCTGTTGCCGGCCGCGCATCCGCTGACGGCAAAGGAAAAGGTGACGCTCGCCGACCTGGCGTCCGAGCCGTTTGTGCTGCTGGATGAGGGCGAACAGAGCCTGGTGCTCGATGCATTCGCGGCGCATGGGCTGTCGCCGCACGTGACGAGCGAGGTGACCGATGACTACACCATCATGGCGATGGTGGAGGAGGGCCTAGGCGTGAGTATGCTGTATCGCCGTACCGTCGAGGGCATGAGGGCCGATATTCGCGTGCGTCCCATCGTGCACGCTCCCTCGCGTGACGTAGTGGCAGCCTGGCGCAGCTGGGACACCATGCCTATCGCCACGAGGCACTTTATCGACTATATGAGCTCGCATATTGTCAATTAATGACTGGCATGGCGTTGAGTGCGGTGTTTAGCGGGCTGTCGCTTTGGCTTGGGCGGCGCGATAGGTGCGTGCCGGGTGGCAGAGTAGTACCGCCACGACCATAAAGAACGCCGTGGTGCCCAGGCTGATGGGGTAGACCATCATGATGTTCGCAAAGGTGCGGAAGTGCGGGAACACGCAGAATACCCAATAGAAGCGAATACCGCAGACGCAGATCATGGTGATGAGGGCGGGCATGAGCGAGATGCCAAAGCCGCGCAGGTAGCCGGACATGTTTTCGTAGAACATGCTAAAGGCGTAGGCAGGGAAGATCGAGCACACGCGGATATAGCCGATCGAGACGATGTTGGGGTCGCTGTTAAAGAGCGATAGGATCTCGCGCCCCAGACCGACGATAACGATAATCGTGGTGAGTGCAACGATACCGCCTTCGACCAGGCAGACCTTGAGCGTCTTGGTGCAGCGGTCGATTTGGCGGGCACCGTGGTTTTGTCCCACAAAGGTGGTGCAGGCCTGGCTAAAGCTGTTGAGCAGGTTGTAGCACACGTACTCCAGGCTCATGGCAGCGCTCGATGCCGCCATGACCTCGGTGCCCAAGCTGTTGATGGCGGACTGGATGATGATGTTGGCGACGGCAAAGACAGCGCTTTGGATGCCGGCGGGCAGGCCGATCTTGACGATGCGCTTGAGGGCGACGGGGTCTAAGCCTAAGTCGCGTGGGGTGACGCGGACGACGGAGTCGGTCTTGAGCAGACGGATAAAGAGCGTAGCGGCGCTGACGGTGTAGGCGATGGCGGTGGCGATGGCGACGCCCGCGACGCCCCAGTGGAGCACGGGGACAAAGATGAGGTCCAGGCCAATGTTGAGGACGGTGGACACGGCGAGCGCCTGCAGCGGCATGCGGGTGATGCCGACGGAGCGGAAGATCGCGGCCTCAAAGTTGTAGAGCAAGATCGAGGGCATGCTGAGCAAAAAGACGCGCAGGTAGAGCGAAGCGAGCGGCATGGTCTCGGCAGGCACGTTGAGCGCAGCGAGCATGGGCTCGGCAAAGATCTCGCCCAGTGCGATGACGACAAAGCCCACGAGCGCCATTAAAATCGAGGTATGGACGGCGCGTTTGACCATGTTCTGATCGTTGCGACCGATAGCGTTGGCGATGACCACGTTGGAGCCAAGCGACATGCCAATAAAAAGGTTGAGCATAAGACTGGTAAGCGGAACATTGGAGCCGACCGCCGCCATGGCGAGGGTTCCCTGGTCGCCCGAGAAGTTACCGATGATGACCGTGGCGATGAGGTTCGACAGCTGCTCCAAGATGCTCGTGGCGGCCACGGGGAAGGCGAACAGGGGAATATTGCGCCATAGCGAGCCGGTGGTCATGTCAATGTGCTTAGATGCGGTGTCTGTCATACGCTCTCAATCTCTAATATGCTCTTTCGTGCTTATTTGCGCAGACGATGATACTCCTAATGCAGCCAGCCGGCACTTAGGGACGTTCCTTTTCTGTCGGCAGCTGGGGACACTCCTTGTCTCTTCTATGACTAGGTGGGGAAGGCGTGCGACAATGGTGGGCGTTGTGTTGTTCGCGCTAAGGAGTTGCCATGTTGTTGTGTCCCGTTTGCCATGAACCGTTGGTGGACGACGAGCGCGGTGCTGCATGCGCGGGCGGACACCGGTTTGACCGTGCGCGCGAGGGCTATCTATATCTGCTGCGCTCGTCCAAGAGCGGCGACTCCATGGGCGATCCCAAGTCGCAAGCGCGCAGCCGTCGTGACTTTCTGAACCGTGGATACTACGCGCCGTTGCGCGACGCAATGGTCGAGCTGGTGCGCGAGCGGGCGACTGGGCGTGCTGCGTCTGCGAACGGTCCTATGACCTTGCTCGACATTTGCTGTGGCGAGGGCTACTACACCAGCGCCATGGGCGCGGTATCGGGCGTAGATGCTTACGGGTTCGACTTGGGCAAGGAGATGGTGCGCCTGGCTGCCAAGCGCGGCGATGCGACCTACTTCGTGGCCAACATGAAGGACATCCCCGTGGCGGACGGCGCCTTCGATATGGTGACCGAGCTCTTCGCTCCCTTTAACGAGCGTGAGTTTGCCCGCGTGCTGGCGCCCGAGGGCTCGCTCTACACCGTGGTGCCGGGTGCTCGGCATCTGTTTGGCCTCAAGGAGGTGCTCTACGACACGCCATATCTCAACGACGAAAAGCTGCCACAGACCACCGAGCTTAAACTGGTCGGAACGCAGCGGGTGACAGCTTCCATCACCCTCCAGACCCAGGCTGACATCGAGGCGGTGTTCCAGATGACGCCCTACTACTACCGCACGCGCCCCGCCGACAAAGAGCGCCTGGCAAACCTCGATACCCTTCAGACCGATATCGACTTTATCATCGCCGAGTACCGCCACTAACCTACCAAAAAGGGACAGGTTTATTTTGGCAGGTTTTATCTGGGCAAACGTAAAGGGCCGACCGCGGATATGCGCGATCGGCCCTTTTAGTTACTTGGCTGCAGGGAGCTGTGGGGGCAGGTGCCTACAGACGATCCTTGTTCTCGGCCTTAACGTCGTGTGCCTGCTGAACAAAGAACAGGTCGTACACCACGATGACAAAGGCGCCATAGTTTATGGCGTCGCCGCCAAACGCGGGAAGCGTGAGCACCGCCTGGGCAAGCGTGGCGACTGCAGCAACGATACCGAGCTTAAACGCGCCGTCAACCTGCGAAGGCTTGTTGGCACCCTTGATGCCCGCAACGCCTGCGGCGAGATCGATGAGGCCCTTGGCGATAATCACGGCCGCGGCGAGCATGGCGTTCGATCCGTAGGTGGACTCGAGCTTGCCGGTCGCGATGCCGGCGATTCCAATGACGAGACTGGCGATGCCCAGAACAAAATAAATCAGGGCAAGGATTTTGAGAGTCTTGCGAGTGAAGCTCATGGCTGGTCCTTTCGATACGAGTACGCCAACCTGGCGCACCCTTTGTGCTGCACATATGGTGAAGCACATTGTAGCTCAACGCGGCGATGCATGCGCCTGAAAGCGACTCTTGCCTGTGCGGCCCAACCTTTCAAAAAGGAAAGCTGGGCGTAAGCAAAATCGATGGCAGCGTATGCGCGGCGCTGCGATGATGGGGCCATGGCAAGAGCTGGACCGAAGGAGGGGCCATGATGTACGGGGCCAAGCAAGTGCGCGAGCCGCGTTCGTTAGGAAGGCGTATGGGCGATTCCGTGATCGCTGCCGTGTGCACGGGATTGATGGCGGTGCTTTGCATTGGGATGCTGTGGACCATGTCGCATGTGGGACAATAACGGACGGTTGGGTGCTGGCATAAACGGCGCTCACGTATTCGTTTTGCTTGTTAAGGAGTGTCCATGGGCGTCGTCGATCCCTTTTCTGTTGCTCGGGCCGCGGGGCTTGAGCTGACCGGGAAGTCCGAGGGCCTCACGCTCACCGACGGCACGATGGAGCTGCGTGCCGATTTTGGCCGCATGCTTCCGCGGCTCAAGCAGGGTCGTCTGCAGCAGGAGCTGCTGGTGAAGGCCGCTCGCGCGAAAGACGTTGAGCATCCGTGGGCAGTCGATGCCACGGCAGGTTTTGGCGAGGATTCGCTGCTGCTGGCGGCCGCGGGCTTTACCGTCGATCTGTATGAACAGGATTGCGTGATCGCGGCGCTCCTCAAGGATGCTTTGGATCGCGCGGCAGATGATCCGGCGCTTGCGGCTGCCGTGGCGCGCATGCGCTTACATGCGGGCGAGGACAGCATTGCCGGCCTTCGCCATACGGCCGAGCTGATCAAGCAAGGCGAGCTCGCGGCTCCCGACGTGGTGTATCTGGACCCCATGTTTCCCGAGCGCACCAAGAGCGCGGCGGTGAAAAAGAAGTTTCAGCTCTTGCACCATCTGGAGCAGCCGTGCGCCGACGAGGAGACGCTGGTCGAAGCTGCGCTTGCGGTGCACCCGCGCAAGGTCGTTATCAAGCGACCGGTGAAGGGGCCGCTGCTTGCCGGCGTTAAGCCGAGCTATCAGCTTGCGGGCAAGGCCGTTCGTTACGATGTTTTGGTGCCGCCGCGCCCGTAGCTTGTGCACGATGGCTGGCGCTTCGCCAGCGCCGTGCCGATGCGGGGTCTATTTCCAAGGGTGCGACGTCAGGTGCCAGCCGCCGCAGTATTCGCATTTGTAGCAGGCCAAACCACGCCGTCCGCGGTTTTCGCAGTCGGCCATAACGGCCTCGGCTTCGGCGCGTGTGTCGTAACGGTTTTTGCGCTCGCACGACTTATAGCGCCAAGCCTCGTCGCGCTCGGCGTCCAGGGCGTCGCGGCGCTCGTCCTCGCGTGCAAACAGGTCGCTCATGTCGCCGCCGGTGGCAGCGCCCAAAAACTCGCTTTTGGCTTTTGACCAGGCGGCTCGCTTTTTGCTCCCCATCTGCTTCGCGCTCCTCTCCAAACGTTGGTATCATTGCTCAATCAAAGTGATACCAATAAACGTGAGGTCGCCGCGTGATGATCAGAAAAACCCTCGATACCGACATTCCCGCCGTCATGGCTATCTATGACGCGGCCCGCGCCTTTATGCGCGCGCATGGCAACGCCACGCAGTGGCCCGAGGGCACGCCTTCGGCCGAGCAGCTGGCTGCCGATATTGCCGCTGGTGGCAGTTACGTGTGCGAAGTCGACGGCCGCGTGGTGGCGACGTTTGCCTTTTTACCGGGTCCGGACGAGTGCTATGACGTCATCGAGGATGGCGCCTGGCGCAGCGACGCTCCATACCATGTGCTGCATCGCGTGGCGTCGGACGGCACCACGCATGGCGTCGCTGCTGCGATGTTTGCCTTTGCCAAGGAACGCACCGACCATCTGCGTATCGACACGCACCAAGACAATCTGCCCATGCAGGGCGCCATCACCAAGGCCGGGTTTAAGCGCGCCGGTATCGTATATGTGTCGGACGGTACGCCGCGTGTCGCGTTTGATTGGCTGCGCGAGGTGTAGGAGCCAAGGCACGTATCATCACCCAGCTCAAATAAAAAATGGCCTCGAGTGGGGCCATTTTTGGTAAAACGCGTCGTTGTGGGGCTCGCGTTGTCACCGCCCAGATGAGTCCGGGCGGACAAAAAGGGGAGGTGCCGGCTTTCGCAAGGCGCGAACCTACGAAAATCGCCGCGCGGCAACGCAGGGCGATGAGCTCGGTCGGGGGATAGGGCCCGCTTCGCCCGCCGGCCCGTAAATTGTATCATCCAGTGTGGAACGAGGATGCCCGTTGCCGCGTGCGATGGGCTTGTAATAAGAGGAGAGCCATGTCGAAGCAAGCGGTCGTTGGAATCTTGGCACATGTCGATGCCGGCAAGACCACGCTGGCCGAGGCTATGCTGTTCAACGCGGGCCGCATTCGCAAACGCGGCCGTGTGGACGATGGCGATTCTCACCTGGACACTAACACGATCGAGCGCGAGCGTGGCATCACGATTTTCTCGTCGCAGGCCGTGCTCGACCATGACGATACCCACGTCATGCTCGTGGATGCACCCGGCCACGTCGATTTTTCGGCCGAGGCGGAGCGCACACTGCGCGCGCTCGACTACGCGATTTTGGTTGTGGGCGCCAACGATGGCGTGCAGGGGCACACCGAAACCCTGTGGCGCCTGCTTGCGCGCTATGACATTCCGACGTTCATCTATATCAACAAAATCGATTTGGAGAATCCCGGCCGCGATGTTTTGCTGACACAGCTTGGGCAGCGTCTTTCCGAGGGCTGCCTGGATGCCAACGAACTGTTGGCGGGTGGTGCCGTTCAGGAGGACGCTGCTGCGTTGGACGAGGCGGCGCTCGATGAGTTTCTTGAGACGGGCGAGCTTTCTGTCGCAACGCTGTCGCGCATGGTTGTCGAGCGCAAGCTCTTTCCCTGCTTTGCCGGCTCGGCGCTCAAGGACCAGGGCGTGGGCGAGCTGCTGGGTGGCATGTGCACGCTGATGCGTGAACAGGCGTGGGCCCCGGAGTTCGCCGCGCGCGTCTATCGCGTCAGCCGAGGTGTTCGTGGCGAGCGCTTGGCTTGGGTTAAAGTGACCGGCGGCACACTGCATGCCAAACAGATGATTGACGGACGTTCCGGCGCCGAGGCATGGGAGCAAAAGGTCGATCAGGTGCGCATCTATAACGGAGAGAAGTACGAGCTTGCCCAGGAAGTTGCCGCTGGCGGCATCTGCGCCGTGACGGGTCTTGCGCACGTTCGCCCAGGGGACGCCCTGGGCGCGGAGTCCGCGGGCGATGCGCCCGTCATTGCGCCAGTCCTCACCTATACGGTGCTGCCGGGCGAACACGACGTCCATACGGTGTTCAAAGCATTGACTGAGTTGGCGGACGAAGATCCCATGCTCGGCGTAAGCTGGAATACGCATCTTGAGCAGATTCACCTGCAGTTGATGGGCGCCGTGCAGCTCGAGGTCGTGCAGCGCGTGCTGGCCGATCGTTTTGGCCTTGCGGTCGAGTTTGAGCCCGGCGGCATTCTCTATAAGGAGACTATCTCGCAGCCGGTCGAGGGTGTGGGCCACTTTGAGCCGCTGCGCCATTACGCCGAGGTGCACCTGCGCCTGGAGCCGTTGCCAGTAGGTTCGGGCGTGCAGTTTGGCACCGTGACCTCGACCGACGAGCTCGACCTTAACTGGCAGCGTCTGGCACTCACCAACGCCATGGAGCGCGACCACCTGGGCGTGTTGACCGGCTCGCCCATCACCGATGTGCGCATTACGCTCACGGGCGGCCGCGCGCATGCCAAACACACCGAGGGCGGTGACTTTCGTCAGGCAACATACCGCGCGATTCGCCAGGGTTTGATGCAGGCGCGCGAGGCCGGCGCGGCGGTGCTGTTGGAGCCGTGGTATCGCTTTGAGCTCGAGGTGCCGGGGGAGTGCGTGGGCAGGGCGCTTTCGGATGCCACGCGCATGGGTGCCGAGTACGAGCCGCCGGCAATGACGGGTGACCGGGCGAAGCTTGTGGGCCGCGTGCCGGCATCCGAGGTGCAGGATTACGCGCTGGAGGTGGCTGCCTACACGAGCGGCCGCGGACATCTGTACCTGGAGTTCGCCGGTTATGCGGCTTGCCATGATGCCGAGCGCGTCATCGAGGCGGCCGCCTACGAGCCCGAGGCCGATCTGCCCAACACGCCCGATTCGGTCTTTTGCGCCCACGGCGCCGGCTATACGGTCAAATGGTACGACGTATCCGCTGTGGCACACGTAAACGGCGATCCCGCCACCTTCCGCCCCTATCGCCCCGCCGACGCCGAGTTTTTCGGCCACATGTGACAAAGGGACAGTCCCTTTGTCACATTCAGTTGGTATAACTCGGTATAAGTTGGTATAACTATTACCAGCGTTTGCCAATCCGAGGAGGCCGACATGAATCCAAATCCCTTTAAGCCAACGGCTGGTAAGCGACCTCCGATACTCATCGGTCGCGAGTCGGTCATCGAAGATTTTGAGGAAGGGCTCGATAACGGTGCCGGAGCGCCGGGCAGACTCATGCTCATTACAGGAAACCGCGGCTGTGGCAAAACAGTTCTCCTGCGGGAGCTGCAGCGTCTCGCCAGTGAGCGCGGATGGGCGGTTGTCTCCGATTCCGCTTCGCTTGGTTTATGCGACCGCTTGGCCGACGCGCTTCGCTCGAATAAACCCGTTGTGACGTCGATGGAGTTTGGTCCGTCATTTGGCCGAATGTCGGTTGAGGCGGCGCGGGCAAAAGGCGAGACGTTGCGGGGGCTGGTCAACGAACGTCTCAAGAAACTCGGTCCAGGTAAGGGCATCCTGTTTGCGATTGACGAGGCTCAATCTGCGTCTATCGAGGAACTGGCGGCTCTCGCCGTCCTCTATCAGCAGGTGCTCGGAGATCAGGATGCCACGGGCTTGCCCGATAGCGAGCAACGCGGTCTTGCGCTGGTCTTTGCCGGCTTGCCCAGCATGGTTGACGATTTGCTCGAAGAGCCGAGCGTGACGTTTTTGCGACGTGCCCAGCAGCGTACGTTGGGGGCGATTTCTTTGCCCCAGGTGCGCGATTCGTATATCCAGACGATCAAGCGCGCTGGTTTTTATATTGATGCGGAGACCGCGGACCTTGCGGCGCGCAAGAGCATGGGGCATCCCTACATGGTTCAGCTGGTGGGCTATTACATGTGGCGGTCTGCTGTCCGGCGTGGCTCGCAGGTCATCGAAAGGCGCGATGTCGAGGATGGCCATGCGGATGCCGTCTCCGAGTTCTACGAAGCGGTTGACGCGCCTCTGTATTACGGGCTGCGTAGTCCACAGCGCCTCTTTATCGAGGCCATGGCGGTTGACGAGGGCAAACCGACGCGCATGGCGGATATCATTGAGCGTTGCGATCGCACCCAAAGCTGGGCGAGCAAATATCGCGCAAGCCTGATTCGCGAGCGCGTCATCGAGGCTGCCGGATACGGCCTCGTCCGGTTTACCGTGCCCATGCTGGGCGAGTACATCCGCGACCGCGTTTTATGGCACGAGTAGGGTGATAAAGGTGACGGAACAGAAGATGAGCCCGCAGGCTATCGAGGTGCGCGGTGCACGTGTCCACAATCTCAAGGACATCGATATCGATATTCCGCTGGGGAGGCTCGTGGGCATTGCCGGCGTGTCGGGCTCGGGCAAGAGCTCGCTGGCGCTGGGAGTTCTTTATGCCGAGGGCTCGCGCCGTTACCTGGAGGCGCTCAGCACCTATACTCGACGTCGCCTGACGCAGGCCGAGCACGCCCAGGTGGACGAGGTATTGCACGTACCGGCGGCACTCGCGTTGCATCAGCGTCCCAGTGTGCCAGGCGTGCGCTCGACCTTTGGTACCATGACCGAGCTCAACAACAGTCTGCGTTTGCTCTTTAGCCGCTGTGCCCATCACGTGTGCCCACATTGCGGGGCGCGTGTGGAGCCGAGCCTTAACGTGGCTGCGGGCCTGTCGCTCACGTGCCCCGCATGCGGCCGCGAGTTCTACGCGCCGAGTGCCGAGGACCTTGCCTTTAACAGCGGCGGTGCGTGCCCTACCTGCGGCGGCACCGGTGTCATGCGCGAGGTGGACGAAGCGAGCCTGGTGCCCGACGAGTCAAAGACCATCAACGAAGGCGCGGTGCTTCCCTGGGGTACGCTCATGTGGGATCTGATGAAGCAGGTAGCCGGCGAGATGGGCGTGCGCACCGACGTGCCGTTTAACCAGCTCACGCCTCAAGAGCGCGACATCGTGTTCCACGGTCCGGCGGTTAAAAAGCACATTCTCTACGTTCCCAAAAACGGCGAGGGCGCCACGCCGCTCGATTTTACCTATTACAACGCTGTCTATACCGTCGAGAATGCGCTCGCCAAGGTTAAGGACGACAAGGGCCTCAAGCGCGTGGCGCGCTTTTTGCGCGAGGGGCCATGCCGTGACTGTGGCGGCACGCGTCTCTCCGAGGCCGCACGCCATCCCCAGGTGCGCGGTATCAATCTGGCGCAGGCCGCGGCCATGACATTGGGCGAGGCGATTGAGTGGGTGCGCGGGGTGCCCGCATCCTTGCCGGCCGAGATGCAGCCCATGGCAGCGGATATCTGCGATTCGTTTTTGAGCACGGCCCGTCGCCTGGTCGACCTGGGGCTCGATTACCTCTCGCTCGACCGCGCCGGTGCCACGCTCTCCACGGGCGAGCGCCAGCGTGTACAGCTCGCCCGCGTGGTGCGCAACCGATCGACGGGCGTGCTTTATGTGTTGGACGAGCCCTCGATTGGCTTGCATCCTGCCAATGTCGACGGCTTGGTGGGCGTAATGCGCGATCTGGTGGATGACGGCAACACCGTGATTGTTGTTGATCACGATACGCGCGTTCTAGCGGAAGCTGACTATCTGGTCGAGATGGGCCCCGTTGCCGGAGCAGGCGGCGGTAATGTTATCGCTGCAGGTACGGTGGACGAGGTCGAACAATCGCAGGGCAGCCGCATCGCCCCGTTTTTGCGCTCAGAGCCCAAGCGCTTGCGGCCGCAGGTGGCTGACGACGAAATGTTCGACCAGGGCCATATCCGCATGGCGACCGATGCCATCCATACCGTCAAGCCGCTCGAAGTCGATATCCCGCGCGGTCGCTTGGTCGCGGTGACGGGCGTTTCGGGTTCGGGTAAGACGACGTTGGTGCTCGAGACGCTCATTCCGGCGCTCAAGGCGCAGGCGGCCGGCGAGCGCCTGCCAAAACATGTGCGTTGGGTCGATGCCGAAGGCATTGCCCGCGCAAACCTGATTGACGCTACGCCTATCGGCGCCAACGTGCGCTCGACGGTGGCGACTTATGCCGACATCCATGATGAGCTGCGTCGCGCCTTCGCCCGTACGCCCGAGGCCAAGGCAGCCGGCTACAAGGCGGGCGCCTTTAGCTACAACACTGGCGCTTTGCGCTGCCCTACGTGCGATGGCACGGGCTCGATATCGCTCGACGTGCAGTTTTTGCCCGACGTCGAGATCGTCTGTCCGGCATGTCGCGGCTCACGTTATGCAGACGCGGCTTCGCATATCCATCGCGAGGGCAAGGACGGGAGCTTACTGACGTTGCCGCAGCTCATGGACATGAGTGTGGACGAGGCCCTCGACGCCACGCTGGGACTCAAAAAGGTACAGGCGCGCTTGCAGACCTTGCACGACCTGGGATTGGGTTATCTCACGCTCGGTGAGCCCACGCCGGCGCTTTCGGGCGGCGAGGCGCAGCGTCTTAAGCTTGCGAGCGAGATGGGCCGCGTGCAGGACGATACCGTATTCGTATTTGACGAGCCCACGATCGGCCTGCATCCGCTCGATGTTCAGGTGTTGCTGAGTGTGTTTGACGGCCTCGTCGCCAAGGGCGCCACAGTTGTCGTGATCGAACACGACCTCGACCTTATCCGTAACGCCGATTACGTGATCGACATGGGTCCGGGCGGTGGCGACGCGGGCGGGCAGGTCGTCTGCGTCGGCACGCCGGGTGACATCGCGGTCTGCCCTAAGAGCATTACCGGCCGCTATCTATAAGCGATTGTGACAAAGGGACAGTCCCTTTGTCACA
This sequence comes from uncultured Collinsella sp., assembly GCA_902490405.1. GTDB lineage: Bacteria > Actinomycetota > Coriobacteriia > Coriobacteriales > Coriobacteriaceae > Collinsella. Next base: position 14,398 of record CABUDS010000006.1, on the reverse strand, counting down.
TCCGATGCCTATTTCACGCATTGAGCGGCGAGATAGTCGCGGAAGAACGGTAATTCAAAAGCGACGATTCCGCGCCCGCGTTCTCCAATGATGCCGGCGTCTATCATGCGGCGTCGGTAGCGGGAGACCTGTTGCGGCGAACGCTTAAGGCGCTCGACAAGGTCAGCGGTGGTGGACTCTTCCTCGTCATCGAGCATGGCGATGAGAAATCGCTTGTCCTCTGCAGTGAGTTCCCGGTAAGTCGCTGCGAGGATTCGGTCGTCCATCTCGTCGCGCGCGATTTTGATCCCCAGGTCAAAGTCGCGTGACGAGATTTCCTTCGAATTGCTTGTGAGATCCCAGGCACGGTAGCCTACGAGTTGCAATAGGAAAGGAAAGCCCGAAATCGAGCGAACGGCCTTATCGATTCCCTCGGCATCCGCCAAACGGTCGTTTTCCTGGATCGTTCGGATCAAGGCCTCGCGTACATCGTAGTCGGCGATACGCCCCAGATGATATTGCTGGGCGCGACGAAGGAACGAGACCGTCTTGTGGTTCAGCAACGTCGAGACGTTGTTAGGAAGTCCCGCCATGAGTAGGGCGACGCGTTTCCCATCGGTCACAAAGTGCTGATACGTGGCTGCGAGCTGGATCATCTCGTCGAGCGTCGGGTCGACCTCATCAACCGTGACGAGCAGGCCGGTGCCCGTTTCGTTGAGCTGGTCGATGATATCGCTCATGCGATAACGCCAGGTTGAGGCATCGTGAACGCGATTGACCTCGATACTGCCGAGCGGCGCGATTCCGAGACCGGTGACTTCGAAGTTGTTAGACGGGTCGATGAGATGGCCTGCAGCACGTTTCGCCCCGAGCTCGATTTCCTCAAGCATTCCCGAGAGCGCGGTCGTCTTTACCGCTATCCAGCCGTGGGATTCCGCCCTTGTCGCGAGCGACGACATGAGAGCGGTTTTACCGGTTCCACGCGCGCCTGAGAAGATCGAGGTCAATTCCGGGCGTCTACGCTGGCTCAAGAAGGCACGGTCCAAATCCCGAATAATCTGTTGTCTGCCGGCGAGATGGGCAGGAACCTCACCAAAACTGGGAGTAAACGGGTTCTCGAGATATTCCACAAGGCTCTCCTTTCGCATCGCCGTTTAACTTTATTTTATTCTAGTAAATCCTGATTAAAAGCGATGGCTCGTTATTTGGTGCATCAATGTGACAAAGAGACTGTCCCTTTGTCACATTCCCGGAAAGCCTGTTTGGCGCAGAGCCTCATAGAGGACGATGGCGGCGCTGTTGGAGAGGTTGAGTGCGCTGATGCGGTAGTCGTCCGGATTGACGAAGTTGCCGCAGATATCCTGTTGAAGGATGGCCTCGTGGCTGTCCTCGGTATGTCCCAGCGATTCCTCGTGGGCTTCCCAGGCCTCGGCATTATCGAGCGAATCACAATCGCGCAGCATGGGGATGCGCTCGCAGCGCTCGGGCGCCGCGGCAAGCAGTGGCTCGGGAATCCCCGAGCTCTCGCTGCCAAAGACCAAATAGTCACCGCCGCGGTAGGTACTCTGCGCATAGGTGCGGCGTGCCTTTTTGGTCAGCAGATGCAGGCGCTCGTCAGCGGGGGAGAGACCGTTGCGCGCAAGGAAATCCTCCCAGCCGGCATAGGTCGTCACGTCCAAATTCTGCCAGTAGCCCAGGCCGGCGCGACGTACCGTCTTGTCATCGAGCGAAAAGCCCAGCGGCTCTACCAGATGCAGGCGGGCGCCGGTGACCACGCAGGTACGGCCGATATTGCCCGTATTGGCCGGAATCTCGGGCGCATACAGCACAATGTTGAACATGAATCTCCTTGGCATAGAACGAAAAACCACCACGAAGGGGACGGGCACCTTCGTGGTGGTTTGGCGGTTACGTAGCGGAAAAATGCCCGCTTGGATAAACCTAGGCGCGGTGCCAGTCAGTCAGGCAGGCATCGAGGGAGGCGATGAGCGCATCCTTGTCCATGTGACGGCCGATGATGCACAGGCTCGTCATGCGGTCGCCCGTCTTGTCGTCCCAAATCTGCATGATCTCGGGGTTCTCGTCGATGATCTTCTGCTTCTCGCCCTCGGGCGCAGAATCGACAAACAGGCCGTTCTCCATCAGGCGCATCTGGTGGCCGGCCTGCTCAAACATGTAGCACATGTCCGGATTGCTGGCCTGCCACAGCGGACCCTTGACGCGGATGACCTCGTCGGGCCACTCCTGCTCAACAAAATCGGTGAACTTCTGCAGGTCAAACGGCTTGCGGCGCGAGTACACAAAGGTCTCGATGTCGTACTCGAGCACCTCGGGGTCGTCGTGCTCCTCGGGATGCTCCATGGCCTCGATCCAGGCGGCGGAGTTGTAGGCGCGCATAAAGTCGAAGCGGTCGGTATCGAGCAGTTCCTCCATGGGGACCTCGCCGTTTTGGGCCTCGACGATCACGGCGTCCTTCTGCAAGCTGCGCACGATGGCCTTGAGCTCGGCGATCTGCTCAGGCGTGACGGTATCGGTCTTGTTGAGGATCAGCGTGGAGCAAAACTCGATCTGCTGGATGAGCAGGCTCTCGATGTCGTCCTCGTCGATATCCTCGGCCAGCAGGTCGCGACCGCCGTTGAACTCGTCGTACATGCGGGCGCAGTCGACCACGGCCACGATGTTGTCGAGCGCGAGCTTGGGCTCGCCGCCCACCTTGGCCTCGTCGCAGAAGCTCGAGATGGTGTAGGCGATGGGGATGGGCTCGCAAATGCCCGAGGCCTCGATGATGATGTAATCGAAGTCGCCCGAATCGGCGATGCCCTGCAGCTGGTTGGCCAGGTCGTCCGAAAGCGTGCAGCAAATGCAGCCGTTGGTGAGCGGGATGAGGTCGTCGGTCTCGGAAAGGCCACCGTCGGCGATAAGGCTGGCGTCGACGTTGATCTCGCCGATATCGTTGACGATCACGGCGGCGCGGATGCCGCCGTCGTTAGCGAGGATGTGGTTGAGCAGCGTGGTCTTGCCGGCACCGAGGTATCCGGTAAGCATGATGATCTTCACGGGTTTGTTGGGCATGTGCCCTCCTTTGTTAGACATGGCTTACAGTTGAATCTTATGCCAAACGCCTGCTCTTATACCCACGCGCCGACAAATAACACAGGCTACTCCCAGGCTCCCCATACGTCGGGACAATAGCCGACGGTGGCCTTCTTACCGTTGCGCACGATGGGCTCGGCAAGAACCTGCTGATTCTCGAGCAGCTTATCGAAGCGCTGGCTGGGGGTGAGGTGCTGGATGAGCGCGAGCGTTTCCTCGTCCTTGGCTTTGGGGTTGAGCAGCTTATCGATGCCGCCGACCGCCTGCATCACGCTCGTGAGCTCGCCCTTGCTCATCTCCTTTTCCTTCAGGTCGATAAACTGCACCTTAATGCGGCGCTCCTTAAAGAAGCGCTGTGCTTTCTTGGTGTCGAAGGACTTCTTAGTCCCGAAGATTTGAATATTCATGGCCCCGCCGTTCTAACGAATGAAGTTGGTGCGTTCGCGATCGGCCTCGGGGGCTTCGATGCCGGCGGCCTGTCCTGCCTCGATGCAACGCAGGAGCCATGCCATGTTTTTGCCGATGTTTCGCATAGTGGCAAGGCCCTCGGCGTCCTGGGCGGCCTCGCCCGGCATGGCACCAAAGACGTTGTTCCAGTACGTGGAGGCCACCACGGGCATCTGGTTGATGGTGAAGTACTTGTTGAGCACGTCGAACGTGGTCGACGTGCCGCCGCGGCGGGCAACGGCGACCGCGGCACCCGGCTTGTGCGCAAAGGCCTTGCTGCCAGCATAGAATGCGCGGTCGAGAGCCGAGAGGATGCGTCCGCTGGGATGCGCATAGTAGACGGGGGAGCCAAAGACAAAGCCGTCGGCCTGTTCGGCGGCAGCGATCAGCTCGTTGACCACGTCGTCGTCAAAGGTGCAGCGACCGCCAAGCTTGCCACACTGGCCGCAACCGATGCAATCGCGAATAGGCTTGGCGCCCAGCTGAAACATCTCGGTATCGATGCCCTCGACGTTGAGCTGCTCGGCGACCTCGGCGAGTGCGCGGGCCGTGTTGCCGTTTGCCTTGGGGCTGCCATTGACCAAAAGAACCTTCATCACAAACTCCCTCTGCTGTCGGTGACTTCTGCAGAGGATTATCGCACGAGCGGGCAGATGGCGTGGGGCACGATGTGAAACGGCTTGTGTTTCACATCGCGCCCCATAACGCTAGTCCAGCTTGGTGCCCGGTACCTGCGGCGCCTCTTTAATCAGCGCATTAAGTTCGTTCAAAATGGAAACGGGCTGTCGGTCGACGGCATCCAGATGAAGCGTCGCCACGCGAAGGGGCGGCTGATATTCAAATGAGCCAAGGAGCACGGGCGATCCCAAGAACCGTTCGATTTCGTCTGCAACCGCGTCGGTCTCTTCGGGATCAAGCTCGTCAAAGAGCGCCACGAACATCGGTCCGGTCGAGCGGAACAGACGACCCTTGCCGCGCGAGCAATCCATGAGGCAGGCGGCGCTTTCTGCCAAAACGCGGTCGCCTGCATCAAAGCCAAAGCGGGCATTGACCTGTGCGATTTCGTCGATTTTAATGGCGATTAAGCCCGCGTTTCGTGCCACGCGACGCATCTCGCCAATGGCGTTGACCAGGGCGTGGATATCGCCCAGACCGGTCACGGAATCGGTCGTATCTGCCAAGCTTCGGTTGGTGACAATGCCCACATACATGTTGGGCTCGGTATCGGTGCCGTCCAGGCGGTAACCCGTGCAGTCGCAAAGCGCGTATTTTCCGGCGGTATTCATGACGCGATACTGCATGCAGTGGAAGTGCCACGTGCCGTTTACCACCATATCGAGCTCGGCACGTACGTTGTCGCGGTCCTCGGGGTGAACACGGGCAAGCCATATATCGAGCGAGTTGTAGGGATGCTGGGAGGGTAGGTCAAAATCGCGCACGGCATTAACCGACCATTGCGATTCGCCGGTGTCGAGGTTAATGATGAATGGATAGCGTGTCTCGGAGCTCATGGAGATCGCTTGAAACACTCGGTCGTTGCAGGGGGGGGGTTGTTCGGTGATCGGGCGTTGCAGCGCATCGCCTTCTTCCGGTTGTTGCACACGGTACATGAGCTTGTAGCGATACATTTTGCGGTCGGCGTCCTTTGTCATCTGGCGACGCGTATCGCCTGCAAGTGGGTCGACGCGCGAGCAGCCAAAGCTAAAGCTGGCGATCATGGGCGCCTTGCCGCCTGATGTTGCCTCGATAAGATTGGCACGCGTCCGCTCCAGGCGCTGCTCGAGCTCGGCTTCGTCTGTCGTGGGGGATATAAGTACAAATTCGTCTCCACCGATACGGAACAGCAACTCATCGTGCTCCATTGTCTCGGTGAGTGCGCGGCAGATGCTCAGAATGTAGCGATTGCCCTCGGCGTGGCCAAACTTATCGTTGCAATGCTTGAGGCGATCGATGTCAATATAGGCACAGGTGAAGGGGGTGCCTTTGCGCCAGAGCTGATCGACATGGCGGTCGAGTCCGCCACGGTTGCCAAGATTGGTGAGCGAGTCGATATAGGCGCCGTGCTCAAGCAGCTCGCGTTCTTGTTGCAGGATGGCGAGCGTTTTCTGCAGTTGCTCGCCGATGGCACGCAGCTCCGGGGGCAGCGCAGCGACATCGAGCTCGGCGGTTGAGGCCCCGTTCGCGAGTCGCTGAAGATGGGTAATGATTGATTGCTCGCCCAGGCGATACGACTCGTTCATGATGGATAACCTCCTTGGGTGACAGGACGCCCCGTATCATATCCCCAATTCGGTTTGAATTGGGGATATGAGTTAGCCAATGGGGACAAATGCTCCCCTAGACGGTGGTGTTTTGCGCGCGAGCGTATCAGTTGCCGGCGCCGCCATCGAGCAATGCCTCAAAATCCTCCACCGGCATGGGACGGTGGTAGAGGAACCCTTGTGCGTAGCGGGCACCCATTTGGCGCAACATGTTCGCCTGCTCGTTTGTCTCGACGCCTTCGATTACAACGGGCAGATGGAGCGATTGCGCCATCTCGAGCATTGATGAAACGATTTGCGCGCTACGGCTTTGATCGCGGTCGGTGGGCACAAACGTGCGATCAAGCTTGATGACGTCGACGTTGACGTTCTTGAGCATCGCGAGCGTAGACTGGCCGGTGCCAAAATCGTCCATGTAGGTCGAGAAACCGCGAGTGTGTAGGTCGGCCGTCAGCTTATCCACGGCCTCGGACTCTCCCGTATAAGCCGTCTCGGTGATCTCAATGCGCATGAGCTCGGGCGGTAGGTTGTATTGGGCGGCAAGCGCCCCCATATGCTCGGCGACGTCGCAGGCAAGGATATCCACGCGCGACACATTGAGCGAGATCGGAACTACGCGCAGCCCTCGATCGATGCACTCACGCAGCCACGAGGCGACGCCCTGCCAAACATATTTGTCGAGCGTCACCACAAAACCGCTTTCCTCGAGAGCGGGGATAAAGGTGGTAGGTGAAATGAGGGAGCCATCCTTGTCAATCCAGCGTGTGAGCGCCTCGGCGCCAACGATCTCGCCGGTTTCCATGTCGACCTGGGGCTGCACGTAGTAGGTAATGCGGCCGTTTGAGAGCGCATACTGGAATTCGGTCAGCGTGCGGTGGAACGCGATTTCGTGCTCGTATTCCTCGGGGCGGAAAATGGCAATGCGCTCCTTAAAGTCGTTTTTTGCGCGCCGATTGGTAAACATGGCCTTGGCCTGCGCATCGATGGTGATTTCCTCGTTGGAGTCGATGGGGTAGACGCCCATGGACGGCCAGAAGCCCACGCCGTCATCATGCTTGACCACGGCCTGGCGAACGCGGCTATAGATCTGATGGACGGTGTCGTGTTCAAAGGGGATGAGTACGCAAAAATCGTCTTGGCCCCAGTACCCTGCGACGCCCATGGCGGCATTCTCGATGTCCTTGAGAACCGTGCCCACATCGGCGAGTACGCGGTCGCCCTCGGCCTGTCCGTGCCATTCGTTGAACAGTCGCATGTGCCCCATATCGACGGTGGCGATACACCAGGCGCCGTTGTGCCTTGTCTCGAGAAATTCGTTGGCGCGGCGCATAAACTCGCTGGGTCGATAGAGACCCGTGAGCGGATCGATGCGTTCGGCGATGGCGCTTTTGCGCTCCACCTCGGGTATGGGGAGGCTGTCGTTGGGAACAAGCCCGCCGGCCGTGCGAATGCGACGGTCGAGTTCGCCTAAAACGGCGGCCGTTTGATTGGTCAGGTGCTCGTAAAAGGCCGGAACGACAAGACAGACGGGGGTAATAGTGTCGCCCGCGATTCGAACGGGAGCGAAAACGGCCTCTTTGAGATGTTGGATCAGTTGCTCGAATGCTTCGTGATCCAAATTGTTGCTAAGCACGACGAACTGGGCGTTGCGTGAACGGAAGACGCGACTCCTGCCGCGAGTAATCGACAGCATGCGGCCTGCGTATTCGGCGAGCATGTTGTCGACGGCCTCGGCCCCGTAGAGCTCGTTGAGCTTTGCCGTGCCGCGAACGCGCACTGCTATAAGCCCCGTCTCGCAACGGTCGCGACGGCAGGCATCGATAGCGTTGATCAGCGTGCGCTGCGTTCCGAGACCCGTGGCGGCGTCGACGGTCTCGGCAAGCGAGTGGTTGACGAGCTCGCCGACATAGAGCGAGGGGACATTTCCGTCGCCGTCGATACGAAACCCGCGAGCACGGCCGAGGATGTAATCGCCGGCGGCATTGCGCACGCGGTACTGCATGACGTGACGATGTTTGGAGCCGTCATAGATTTGGTCGATGTCGTTGGTATAGGCCTCAAGGTCATCGGGATGGACACGCGTTTTCCAGTAATCGTGGCAGTTGTCTATATGCTCCGAAGGAAGGCCAAGGTCGCGCATAGCGCCTTGTGACCAAAGGGTGCGATGTTTGTCCAGGTTCTCGATAAAGAAATAGCGGCCTTCGTTGAGCATCGAAAGGGCGTCGAAAATGCGATCGCTTACTTCGAAATCGTCGGCGTGGACTTGCGTGATATTGCGTCGATCAAGGTGCACGGCATGGCGCAGCTTGTAGTCGTACATGCGATGGTCGGCATCGAGCGTCATGCGATTGGAGGCTTCGCCCAGGGCGGGGTCGGCGTGTGACACTCCGTAGCTAAACGAGTGAGGCATCTCGGAATCGTTATTTTTGAGCAGGACCTCTCGACAGTGCTCCAGACGTTCGGCAAGGTCATCCTCGGTCGCGATTGTGGACAGGATGGCAAACTCGTCGCCTCCCAGGCGAAATGCCGCCTCGTCCACCTTCATATACAGCTTGAGATAGAGGCTCACCTGCAAGATATAGCGGTTGCCCTCGTCGTGTCCAAAGATGTCGTTGCAGTGCTTAAGGTTATCGATGTCGATAAACGCCATGGTTACGGGCAATTCCTGCTCCCAGATTTCCTCGAGGGAACGGGTAAAACAGCCGCGGTTGCCAAGACCGGTGAGCTCGTCGGTAAAGGCAGTCCTGATCAGATCGTCCTGACGCTCGAGAAGGTCACGGATGGTCTTTTCGAGCGTCTCGGTGTAATTGCTGGCGATATCCATGCTGTAAGCGGCTTCCTGAGGTCGGGGTGTATTGCGTCGGGCGAGCTCGTTGTACACACGCGTTGCTGCTCAACGCTTTGCGTGTATCCAGGCCCCCGCCTTGCTGCGTCGCTGGTTTAATATGTCGGTCCGTGTTCGCTGCTGATAACTATTGAGTAGTATAAACAACAATAGAGGATTGTATATGGGTGCCCCTGCCGCGGGCGGCTATTATTCGCCAATCGGTAGCGTGACGATGCGATGCTCGATATAAATGCGACTGAGTCGATATATGTTGGCGGGTATACTTGTCCCGCTTTAAAACACGGGAACGGAGATGGTCGCATGGCACAGCCAGACACGACGCGCACGGTGGGGCTTGCGCTCGAGGGAGGCGGCTACCGCGGTATGTATACGGCGGGCGTGCTCGACGTATGGATGGAGCACGGCTTAACCTGCGACCATATGGTGGGTGTCTCGGCGGGCGCGGCGTTTGGCTACAACTTTAAATCGCGCCAGATCGGCCGCGCCATTCGCTACAACAAGGCCTATTGCGCCGACAAGCGCTATGCGAGCGTGACGAGCTGGTTGCGAACCGGCGATATGTTCAATGCCGAGTTTGCCTATCATGAGGTACCCATCGAGCGCGATCCCATCGATCTGGAGGCATATCGCGCCTGCCCCATGCGGTTTACGTGCGTATGTACCGATCTTAAGACGGGGCAGGCCGTCTACCATGACCTGCCCTATGGCGACGAGCGCGATATCGAGTGGATCCGTGCGTCGTCGGCGATTCCCGTGGCGACGCGTCCTGTTGCCATCGAGGGTCGTAAGTACTTGGATGGCGGTGTTGCCGATTCCATTCCCAGCGCTTGGCTGTTTGCGCAGGGTTATGACCGCAACGTGGTGGTGCTGACGCAGCCGGCGGGCTTTGTAAAGCAGCCCAATAGCGTGATGCCTATGCTGCGTCGCGTGTATCGTCACTATCCGGAGTTTGTTGCGGCGCTTGAGCATCGGCATGAGGTCTACAATGCCACGCTCGATGACCTGGCGTGTCGCGAGGCCGCTGGCGAGATCTTTGTGGTGCGGCCGAGTGAATCGGTGAAGGTGCCGTCGCTGTGCCGCGAACCGGATGAGCTCGAGCGCATCTACCAGGTCGGCCGCCACGATGCAGAGGCGACTTTGCCGGCGTTGGAAGCGTATCTGGCGGGGTAAGGGTCGCATACGGAAAGCGCATCCCGGAATGGAGGCCCAAACTGGGATGCGCTTTCCATTGCTGAAGATATGAGGCTGCGAATCAGCTGTTCGGCCTATGCCTATGCCTGCTGCCAGGTGTCGACAAGCTCCTTGGCTGCGGCATGGGGGTCGTCGGCGCTGCAGACGGCGCTTACCACAAAGAAGCCGTCGACTCCGGTGGCCTTAAGCTGCGGCAAGTCGGCCGTCTTAACGCCGCCGCCCACCACGATGGGCACGGGGCTTGCCGCGTGGAGTGCGGCAAGGTCCTCAAAGCTCTTGGTGATGATAGAGCCGTCGGCCGCGCGTCCGCAGTCGCGCTTGGTCTCGGTCTCGTGGAGCGGGCCGATGCCCAGGTAGTCGACCAGGCTCATGTCGGCGGTCTTGACGTACTCGAGCATCTCCTCGCAACGGGCCGAAAGGCCCACGATGGCGTCGGGGCCCAGCAGCTTGCGGCAGACCTCGACGGGAATGTCGCTCTGGCCTACGTGCACGCCATCGACGGCAATGCCCTGCTCGCGCGCGGCAAGCACACAGTCCAGACGGTCATCGATTAACAGGGCGACCTGACCGGTCTTGCCGGCCTGTGCGATTGCCTGCGCGGCGTCGCCGGTCAGCGCGATGATCTCGCGGGCACTTGCCACCTTGGAGCGCACCTGGATGCAGGTAAAGCCGGCGTCGAGTGCCTGGGCCACCACATCGCCCACGGGGCGTCCGAGGGTGTTTTCGGGGCCGAGTACCAGATAGGCCGAGATATCAAGGTTGTCGCGGATGCTCATCGTGCTTCCTCCTGCTTTTTGATCTGCGCTTCCATGCGCTTGAGTTTGCCGGTCATGGTGTCGGTAAATCCGGGTCGAATATCGGCTTTGAGCACGACTTCGGTGCGGATGCCCTTGCTCGCCAACACAAAGGTCGCGTCGCGCACGACCTGCATGACCTCGTCCCAGTCGCCCTCGATCTCGGTGAACATCGAGGTGGTGCGGTTGGGAAGGCCGCTCTCGCGAATGACGCGCACGACCTCGGCGACCTCGGCGGACAGCTCGTCGCCGGTGCCGCATGGGGCGATGGCCACGGCGACGAGCGTGTTCATGCCGGCATTGGTTGCGGGTTCGGACATGGCTTATGCCTCCTCGAGCTCGAGTCGGTTGTCGGCAATATCCTGGGCGGTTGCGCGGTAGAGCTCGTCGATAAAGGCGACCTTAAAGCTTGCCGGGGCATCGGCGACGGCGGCGGCACGCGTGCCGGCAACGTTGTAGACGGCGGTGCCGCAGACTGCTGCCGTAAACGGATCGGTAGCACAGGCGTACACGGCCAGCACGCCGCCCTGCGAGCAACCGCAGCCGGTGATCTTGGACATGAGCGGGCTGCCGCCGTGGGATTTGGCCACGGTCGTGCCGTCGGTAATCAGGTCGACTTCGCCCGAGACCACAACGGCGCCGCCGGTGTAGCGAGCGAGCGCCACGGCGGCATCGCGGGCAGCGTCGACCGTGTCGGTGGTATCGACACCGCGCACGCGGCTCAGATCGGCCGCCTCACCCTCAAGACCCCACAGGCCGGCGAGCGCGATGATCTCGGAGGCGTTGCCGCGCACGATGGCGGGCTTGTACTGCTTGAGTTCGCTTACCAACTGGGTGCGCAGGCTACCGATGCCCAGGCCAACCGGATCGAGCACCCAGGGCTTGCCGGCGTCGTGTGCCGCCTTGGCCGCGCGGGGAATCGTCTGCTCGTAGATGGGGAAGAGCGTACCCATATTGAGATAGATGGCGCCGCCGCCGGCAACGAGTGCCTCGCCCTCGTCGGGCAGATAGACCATGGCGGCCGATCCGCCCACGGCGAGCTGTGCGTTGGCGACAAAGTCAATCGTCACCGTGTTGGTGATGGAGCCTGCCATCGGATTGGTGGCGCGAATCTCCCCCACGGCCTTGATCACATGTTGCTTAAGCTGTTCCGAATCAATCACTGCACATGCCTCCTTGGCATAGAAAAGGGGCGCTGTGCATAGACAGCGCCCCTGTAAAGGCGGCATGCTCCCTACGCCAGCATTAACTGACAGGTTCAAAGGATTGGGTCCATTGCCCTCTCAGCCTTGTGGTTTGCACCGCCGGCACTCCCGCATCGAATCTGTTGTTCCCTATACTAGCGCACCTGCTAAAAAGGGACAGGTTTATTTTGGCAGGTGGCGACTGGGGCGTTACATTTTCCCAGATAAAACCTGCCAAAATGAACCTGTCCCTTATTGGCAGGTCGTTACAATGGTTACGGTGAAAATGACGGGGGACTCTATGATCAAACTTGTGCTGACCGATATGGACGATACGCTGATTCCGGCTGGGCATGACGGCGCCAGCGACTACGCCATTGAGGGCATTCATGCCATGCAGGCGGCGGGTCTGCACTTTGGCCCGGTTTCGGGTCGTCAGCCGTCCGCGATGGGTTGGATGTTCAAAAATTGTTCCGAGTGTTTTTCGACCGGTGCGTTCTGTAACGGCCAGGTGATGTTTGTCGACGGCGAAGTAGTCGCTTCGCGCGCGACCGACAACGATGCTCTGATGCGTCTGGCCGATTACCTCGAGCAAGAGACCGACGATACATTTCTAAAAGTCTACAGCCTGGGCGATGACTTTTGGGGCAACGATGCCTATTGCGTGACGAGCAATCCTGAGCGCGTTCGTCGCGCCATGGAGTCGGGCGGCAACGCGTGGCTCAAAGGCGAAGAGGCCCCGTGCCGTCCCGTCGTCGATGACGCGCCGGTGTTTAAGGCGAATATCTGGAGTGCCCGTTCGCGTGAGGAGCTCGCGGAGCTACGCGAGCGCGTTGCCGCTGAGGTGCCGGAACTCTCGCTTGTGTTTCCCAACAACCGAGTGCGTCTGTTCGACATCCTTCCGGCTGGTTGGGACAAGGGCTGCGCTGCGCTGGAGCTGGCGCGTGCTTTGGGCTTGACGCCCGACGAGGTGGCCGTATTCGGTGATTCTGATAATGATTTGCCCATGATCGATGCCGTTCCCAACTCCGTTGCAGTCGCCAATGCCAACGAGGCCGTCACGGCGGCAGCGCGCTGGCATATCGGCACTGCGGCAGACGATGCGGTCGCCGGGGCTCTACATCAGATCGCCGCCTGCGCCACGACGGGGGAGATGCCGTCGTTTATGCGCCTGCCGGGTACTGCCGACGCGAATCTCACGAACAGCTAAGGAGACAGCCATGAAGCTCCAGCAGCTCAGATATGTCGTCAAAGTTGCCGAATGCGGCAGCATTACCGAGGCCTCGCGCCGGCTCTTTGTGTCGCAGCCTTCGATTACCGCATCGATCCGCGATCTCGAAAACGAGATGGGTGTGCATATCTTTGAGCGCACCAACAAGGGCGTCATTGTGTCCGAGGAGGGCGAGACCTTCTTGGGCTACGCGCGCCAGGTGCTCGACCAGGCCGACCTGCTCGAGGGCAAGTACAAGGGCACATCCGAGCAGGTGCCGCACTTTAGTGTGAGCTGCCAGCATTATTCCTTTGCCGTTAACGCGTTTGTTGACGTGATCCGCGAGTTCGATGCCGCGCGTTACGACTTCACCCTGCGCGAGGAGCAGACTCACGAGATTATCGAGGATGTCGCGCATATGAAAAGCGAACTGGGCATCCTGTACTTATCCGAGCATAACCGCGAGGTTATCGAGCGCATGCTTGCCGCCAACGAGCTCGTATTCGAGGGGCTCTTCTGCGCCACGCCGCATGTCTTCGTGTGCGCAGACCATCCGCTGGCGGGCCGCTCGAGCGTGACGCTTGAGGACTTGGAAGACTACCCGTTCCTGTCCTACGAGCAGGGCAGCTATAACTCGTTTTACTATTCCGAGGAACTGACCTCGACTTTTGAGCGTCGCAAGAATATCCGCGTGCGCGACCGTGCGACGTTGTTCAACCTGGCCATGGGCCTCAACGGCTACACGGTATGCTCGGGCGTGATCAGTCACGAGCTCAACGGTCCCGGCATCATCTCGATTCCGCTCGATGTAGACGAGTACATGGAGATTGGCATCATCACGCGCAAAAATACGACGCTCACGCGCTATGGGCAGGCCTATATCGAAGCGATTCGTCAGCATATCTAGGGTGCTGTGCTCCGCACGGTTCAAGTCTCTTTATTGCAGTCCAGACTGATATAGGAAGCATCTATATCAAACTGTTATAAACGTATATTTTACGATAGCCATATGAGCGCTCATACTCTGTCCCAGTAAAGCAACCAATGCAAAGGGAGATATCTATGAGCACTTCGATTCAACCGAACGCGCCGTTTCGCGCCGATATCGTCGGCAGCTTTCTTCGTCCGCAGGCTGTAAAGGACGCCCGTGCCGCCTATGTCGCGGGTAAACTCGACGCTTCCGGCCTTAAGGCCGTCGAGGACGATGCCATTCGCGATTTGGTGGCCAAGCAGAAGGCCGCCGGCCTGCAGGTGATCACCGATGGCGAGTTCCGCCGCAGCTACTGGCACCTCGATTTTATGTGGGGCCTTAACGGTATTGAGCGCCGCACCTCACGCACGGGTTATATGTTCCATGACGAGGAGACGACGGCCGACACCGCCGTGGTTAC
>CABUDS010000005.1 GCA_902490405.1 uncultured Collinsella sp. | reverse complement strand
GCTCTACATTGTCTTTTGCTGGCTGATGATCGCCGGCCTTTCTAATGCCGTGAACCTGACCGATGGCCTTGACGGTCTTGCTGGCGGCACCTCCATGATCGCCATGCTCGCCATGGCTGCCATGGCGTTTTTGCACGGAGACGTGAACCTGTCCATCTTCTGCACCGCGTGTGCCGGTGCCTGCTTGGGCTTTCTGTGGTTCAACTGCTATCCGGCGAGCATCTTTATGGGCGATACCGGCTCGCTTGCCCTGGGCGCCGCGTTTGCCTGCACGTCCATCATGACCAACACCGAGGTCGTCTCCCTCATCATCGGCGGCCTGTTTATCGTTGAGACCCTGTCGGTCATGATTCAGGTTGTCTACTTCCACTTTACGCACAAGCGTGTCTTCCTTATGGCGCCCATCCATCATCATTTCGAAAAGAAGGGCTGGGCCGAGACCAAGGTCGTCATCCGTTTTTGGATTATCGCTGCGGCCTTTGGTGCCGTTGGCCTTGCTTTGTTCTTCCAGTTGGGATAGTGGTCTTTCATGCCTCTTGCTGATGTCTTTAGCCTGCTCGTTTTGGGTCAGGGCAAATCCGGTCTCGATGTCGCCCGCTGGGCGCTGGCACATCCCGAGCGCGTAAGTGCCGTTACCGTGTATGGCGGCGGCACCTCTGAGCCCAATGACGCCACGCGTGCGCTCGAGGCTGCTGGTGCGTCGTTTGTCTATGGGACCGAACAGGTCGAGGGCGCCTATGACGTATGCGTGACGTGCCCGGGCATCTCGGAGTTCTCGGGCTTCTTTAAGGCCGGGCACGAGCATGCCGCCCAGATTATGGGTGAGCCCGAGTTTGCCTATCGCCTGTCGCCCGATAACTGGATTGCCATCACGGGCACCAACGGCAAAACGACCACCACGTCGCTGACTGATTATCTGCTCAAGGCTGCCGGCGAGGCCAGCGTTGCTGTCGGCAACATCGGCGAGCCGCCGGTCAACGAGATTGACGGCCGAGCCCACAACGAGTGGTTTGTGGCTGAGCTCTCGAGCTATCAGATCGCTACGACCACCGAGCTCCACCCGCGCGTGGCGGTGCTGCTCAACATCACTCCCGACCACTTGGGCTGGCATAAGAGCCATAAGAACTACGCGCTTGCCAAGGTCAAACTGTTTGACAATATGGTCGATGACGATCTGGCGGTTGTCGACGTCGAAGACGCCGGCATTCACGAGTTCGATGAGTACATCTACACGCCGGGTCGTCGCATCTGCAAGGTCGCTTTTGACGAGCCCGAGGGCGAGGATGCCGCCTTTGTGCGCGACGGCAAGATGGTCGTGCGCCTGAAGGGCGTCGAGACCCCGCTCATCGCTGCATCCGAGCTCAAGATCTCGGGCCATCACAATGTCATCAATGCCTTATGTGCCGCCACGGCTGCCCTGGCAGTCGGTGCCGATGTCGATGGCGTCTGCCGCGGTCTGGCCTCGTTCCAGCCGCTCGAGCACCGCGTGGAGCCGTGTGGCGAGATTGACGGCGTGCGCTACGTCAACGATTCCAAGGCGACCAACACCGATGCGGTCGAGAAGGCACTGACGGCATTTCCCGATGACGATGTGATCTTGCTGCTCGGCGGCCACGATAAGGGCACGCCGCTCACGGACTTCGCGCGCGTCGTTATGGATAACGTACGCTCGGTCGTCTGCTTTGGCGATGCACGCGAGCGCTTCACCGCCGCTATGGACGAGGCCGATGTCGATGGCGATGTGGATATCGCCCAGGCGGATGACCTACGCGACGCCGTGGACGTCGCCCGTTCGCTGTCGAGCCGTGGTGACGTGATCTTACTTTCTCCTGCCTGCTCTTCGTTCGATGAGTTCTCGGGCTATGAGGAGCGCGGCCGCGTGTTTAAGGACTACGTGGCCCAGCTTGCCGCTGCAGCGAAATCACAAATGGAATAGGGGTTGCGGTGAGAGAGGAGAGCCCCCGACAAGGTATGAGGAGGCCCGACTCGGACCGTGCTTCCTCGCGGCGCATAACACCGCGTTCCGGCCGCGGCGGGCAGTCGTTTAGCGAACGCTATATTGCCGGCGTTCCCGCCCGTATCATGCGCCCCCGTTTGATATTCATGGCCTGCTTGTTTACCTTGGTGTGCTTTGGCCTGCTGATGGTGTACTCGGCGTCTTCGGTCGAGGCGCTGCACGAGAATGGCTCGGCGACGTTTTTTTTGGGTCGACAGGCCGCGTTTGCCGTGGTCGGTGTTCTAGCGCTGATTGCCATCGTGCGCGTTTTGCCGGACAGCTGGTTTGGGGAGGATGTGCTCAGGATCTTCCTCATCGGCATGATAGGGCTACTGCTTCTGGTGTTCTTGGTGGGCAGCGGCAGCCGTGGCGCCACGCGCTGGCTCAACATCGCCGGTATTCAGTTCCAGCCTTCTGAGTTTTTGAAGCCATTTGCCATTGCGTATTCGGCCATCATGCTTGATCGCTTCTTTTCGCCCGGTGGCAACATCAACGAATTCCTTCGCAAGATGGGCATCTACCTGGGCATTTCGCTCTTTCTGATCTTTATCCAACCCGATTTCGGTACTGTCCTGATCATCCTGTTGACCCTCATGTGCATGGCGTTGTTTGCGGGTCTCGACCCCAGATTTATCATCGGCGTGCTAATCTTCGGCATTCTCGTGATCGTGATTGCACTTGTCGCAGAGCCGTACCGTATGGTGCGTATTCAGGTTGCCTTGAACCCTTGGGCCGACGAGTATGGTGACGGCTATCAGGCCACGCTTGCCATCATGGCCTTTGCCTCGGGCGGTCTGTTCGGCCGTGGCATCGGCAACTCAACCATGAAGTACTCGTATCTGCCCGAGGCGCACAATGACTACATCCTGGCCATCATTGGCGAGGAAGTCGGTTTTGTCGGAACCGTGCTGTTCTTCTTGGTGTTTGCGATGCTGATCTACTCGGCGTTTCGCATTGCCGAGCAGGCGACCGATCGCCGGGGCGCGCTTATGGCGTCTGGCTCCGCGGTCATTCTCGCGGTGCAGTTTTTGATTAACGCGTTGGGCATCCTCAACGTGTTTCCCATGACGGGCAAACCGTTGCCGTTTATTAGCTACGGCGGTTCGTCGATTATTGTGTCGCTTATGCTTGCCGGGTTGATCCTGCGCGTTTCGTACGAGAGCGCCCGCCGCGATGAGTACGACCGTCGCCGCGAGAGCTTTGCCGTTATGGATGAGAGTACCGCCGGCGTGCCCCATGTGCGCGGCGAGCGATCTTCGCGTAACGGTTTTACCGTCCTGGATGGCTCTGCGACCGAGCCGGCAGCCCGTCCACGCCCGCGAACGGCTCCGCAAGGTCGTCCGCAGCGCCCCAGCCCTCGCAACGCGGGCGGCGGATATAATCGAATCGATTTGAACTCGGACCCGTCGGCGCGTCTGCGCACCGACGACCAGGGACCGCGTGTACGAAGGGACTACCATGACCGATAAGATGACCGTTGCTATTGCAGCCGGCGGCACGGCAGGACACATCAACCCCGCGCTCGCCTTGGCCGAAGAGCTGCGTGACCGTGGCCACCACGTTGTGTTCGTGGGCCAGTCGCGCAAGCTCGAGGGTCGTCTGGTCCCCGAGGCTGGGTTTGATTTTGTGCCCATTACAGTCACGGGCTTCGACCGCTCCCGTCCTTGGACGGCGCTGACCTCGCTGTGGCGTGTCAACAAGGCCAAGCGTGCGCTCGCCAGTCATTTCTCAAAGGTCGGCAAGCCCGATGCTGCCGTCGGTTTTGGTGCCTATGTCGAGGTTCCGCTGCTGGGGTGGTGCAAGGGCGCAGGCGTTCCGTATCTGCTGCATGAGCAGAACTCTGTTCCTGGCCTGGCCAACAAGATGATGAACTCCCACGCCGCCCGCGTGTGCATCTCGGTGCCGGCAGCGCGTTCGGTCTTTGAGCGCGAAGGTGACCCTGACCACGTGCTCATGACCGGCAACCCCGTACGTCGCTCGGTAATCGAGGGCGATCGCGCTCGCGGCCGCAAGGCACTTGGCGTTCCCGAGGACGCTACGCTGCTGCTCGTCTTTGGCGGTTCACTTGGCGCCCAGCACCTCAACGAGCGCGTGGTTTCGCTCAAAAACGAGCTGCTTTCGCGCAAGAACCTCTATGTGTTGCATTCGACGGGTGCCGACGGCTTTGAGGAGACCGAGCGCGCTTTGGCGCTGACGCCCGAGGAGGCGAAGCGTTACCGCGTTCAGCCTTACATCGACAACATGGGCGATATGCTGGCTGCTGCCGATTTGGTGCTCTCGCGTTCGGGCGCATCGAGCGTGGCCGAGATCGCTGCGCTCGCCGTGCCCTCGGTGCTCGTGCCGTATCCGCATGCGACGGCCGACCACCAAACCACCAATGCCCGTTATCTGGTCGACGCCGGGGCCGGTGTGCTCTGCGCCGATGCCGATATCGATGGTTCTGCCTTTGCCGATGAGCTGCTGCACTTGGTCGATGACGCGGCGGCGCGCGACGCCATGCGTCAGGCGGCACGTGGTCTGGCTCAGGATAGGGCCGCCGCTCTTCTGGCGGATGCGGTAGAGGGTTTGCGTTAGTTAGACGGGATATCGTCGGTCGCCCTCGCGCTAATGCGGTAGGTGCGGTACAGTTAACGGGTTACAGGCAGTGTTTACGCAAGGAGTACACGAGCACATGGCTGATTCCCAGACTGCAACCTCCGCGCCCGAGTTTAAGAGCGCCCACTTTATCGGTATCGGCGGCGCCGGCATGAGCGGCATCGCCCTCGTTCTGCACGAGCGCGGTTATGCCGTTACCGGCTCCGACCTTAAGACGTCACGTTATATCCGCCAGCTTACCCGCGCTGGTGTGAAGGTGCATGTGGGCCATGAGGCCGCCACGATCGACGAGGTCAAGCCCGACGTGGTTGTTGTCTCTACCGCTATTCCGGAGTCCAACCCTGAACTCGTGCGCGCTCGCGAGCTTGGTATTCCCGTGTGGCCCCGTGCCAAGATGCTCTCTGCTTTGGGCCACGGCTACACGACTGTCGCTGTTGCCGGCACGCATGGCAAGACCACCACGTCTTCGATGTGCGCCACCATGCTCGACCGCATGGGTCTGGATCCGAGCTTCTTGATCGGCGGCATCGTCGAGGGCTATGACACGAACGGCAAGAACGGCTCGGGCGACTACTTTGTCGCCGAGGCCGACGAGTCCGACAGCTCCTTCCTGTTCCTGAACCCCAACGTAGTCATTGTGACCAACGTCGAGGCCGACCACCTCGATCACTACTCGGGTATCGAGGAGATCGAGGCAACTTTCGCCAAATTCATGAGCCTGGTGGGCGAGGACGGCACCGTCATCGTCTGCGGTGAGGACCCGCATCTGGTCGAGCTCGCCAAGTCGACGGGCCGTCACGTGCTTTCCTACGGCTTTGCCGAGAGCAACGACATCGTCTGCATGCACCCGGATGTCAAGGGCATCCAGAGTGACTTTATCGTTCGCTTTGAGGACGGCACTGAGCGCGCTGTGGAGATCAAGAGCAATCCCGGTCGCCACAACATGCTCAACGCCACGGCGGTGCTCACCGTCGCCCATGTCCTGGGCCTTGACATCGACGCCGCCGCCAAGGCGCTCTCGAGCTTTGAGGGCGTCCGCCGTCGCTTTACCCACGTGGGCGATATCGATGGCATCACCGTGGTCGATGATTACGGCCATCACCCCACCGAGATCAAGGCGACGCTTGCTGCCGCTTCGTCGCTGGGTTACAAGCACGTCGACGTCGTGTTCCAGCCGCACCGCTATTCGCGCCTGCAGGCCCTGTGCGACGACTTTGCCGATGCATTTGCCAATGCCGATAAACTGCTGCTGATTGATGTGTTCTCGGCTGGCGAGATGCCCATTCCGGGTGTCACCTCTAAGATGCTCGCCGATACCGTGCGCGCCAAGCATCCTGGCAAGGAGGTCGTGTACTGCTCCAGCCGTCTTGAGCTCAATCAGGAGCTCGAGCAGATGGTGGGCGAGGGCGACCTGCTGCTCACCATGGGTGCCGGCGACGTTACGACCGTCGGTCCCGAGTTCATTGAGTATCTGACTGCCAAGAAAGACGCTTAAGTCTAATGGGTCTGTTTAACGCCGTCATGGCGCTCTCGGGCATGATCGACACGGATGTGATCGAGGACGAGCGCCTTGCGCGTCATACGAGCTATCGTATCGGCGGCAAGGCCGACCTCTTTGTGACGTGCCATAGCTATCATGCCCTCCGCCGCGCCGTGGCGGTGCTCGATCGCGAGCAGGTGCCGTGGGTCATCATCGGCAAGGGCTCCAATCTGCTGGTTGCCGATGGCGGTTATCGCGGTGCCGTCATTTCGCTCGGACGTGAGTTCCAGCGCACGGTTGTTGCCGATGACGGTTGTACGCTGACGGTCGGTGCGGGCGTGATGTTTGCGCGCCTGGTCAACGATGCCCTGTCGCGTAGCCTCTCGGGCCTTGAGTTTGCCGTTGGCATTCCTGGTTCGGTCGGCGGTGCGATATCTATGAATGCCGGCACGCGGACCGAGTGGATTGGCTCGCTGGTTGAGGATGTCGTAACGTTTGACCCGGCATCCGGTATCAAGCATTATGCGGGGTCCGAGATCTCTTGGGGCTACCGCGAATGTAGCCTTCCCCGCAATGAGATCATCCTCGAGTGCGTGCTCAAGCTTAAACCGGCGCCCAAGGCCGACATTCGCGAGCGCATGGAGCGGTACCTTACAAGGCGCAAGCGTACGCAGCCCATGGGTCGCGCATCCTGCGGGTCTGTCTTTCGCAACCCGCCCGATGCGAGTGTGGGCAAGCTTATCGAGGATTGTGGATTAAAGGGTTTTTCGATTGGCGGCGCGGAAGTTTCGCCCGTTCACGCTAATTTTATCGTTAATAACGGAACTGCCTCGGCCGATGACGTTGCCGCGGTTATCAGACATGTGCACGGAAAGGTGAGGGAGGCGTATGGCATCGAGCTCAGACCGGAAGTTAAATTCCTCGGCTTCTAGAGCATCGAAACCCACCTTCCGCCGCGCCGGAGGGCGTTCCGGCGCGCCTGCCAAACCTCAACGCAATACCGTCGCGCACTCTAAGTCTGTCGGGCATGCTCGACAGACCAGTCGTCCGGTCGTCGGCTCGCAGCTCGGTAATCGTCCGGCCGCAAAAAAGTCCTCGCGTCCCTCGGTGACGTCAAAGCCTGTTATGGGCGCCAAGCCTGCCCGTCCCATGGCAGCTCCCAAGCCCTCGACGGGAACTAAAGCGGCGCGTCCAGGTCTCATGCTGGGCGCATCGAAACCGCGCTCGCTGACATCGGTGCCGGCTACCGCCAAGAAGCCTTCG
Organism: uncultured Collinsella sp.; assembly: GCA_902490405.1. Taxonomy (GTDB): domain Bacteria; phylum Actinomycetota; class Coriobacteriia; order Coriobacteriales; family Coriobacteriaceae; genus Collinsella. The sequence goes on along the minus strand of CABUDS010000005.1, from coordinate 78,918 downwards.
AGTAAAAAAGGTTTCAACCCGTTATCTTCACTTGGAGCGATGGCAAATAAAACATCAGACGCCGCTTCTGTCGTTACAGGCAAAGGCAAAATCGTGGGCGGCGTTCTGGCCGTCTTGGCCGTGCTCGTCGTCGTTGCCATCGTGGTGATCAACTCTGGACTGTTTACTGCCACTGATATTCAGATTCAAGGCAGCGAGCATGTGACGAAGCACGATGCTATCCAGCTGATCGACTTGCCCGAGGGAACGTCGCTTTTTAACGTCGATCCCGACCAGATTACCGAGGATCTCAAGCAGAACCCGTGGGTTTCGGGCGTGGATGTCCAGCGCCAGTTTCCCCATACGCTTATCATCACGCCGACGGAGCGTAAAGTTATCGCCATTGCGTATATCAGCTCCGACGACCTTGCCTGGGCTATCGGAGACGATGACACCTGGATCGCCCCGCTGTCGACGTCGGTCGAAGTGGACGACCAGGGCAACGTCATCACGACAGGGCAGGGCTCAAATACCTTGACCGGAATCGATGCCGCGCTGGCGCTCGCCAAGCATTATGGCGCGGTGTTGTTGACTGATGTCTCGGCGGATGTCGCTCCGGTTTCCGGCCAGGCGGTGAACTCCAAAGCCGTTAAGGCCGGCCTGGATTATGTGCGTGGTTTTTCGAGCGAGTTCTTGGGACAAGTCAAGGATATTTCCACGCCTTCGGTCGAAGCCATCTCGGCAAACCTCAATAACGGCATTGAGGTGTCGCTGGGCGATTCGGGCGATATCGCCAAGAAGGAACGCGTAGTCACCAAGTTGCTTTCGCAGGTAGAGGGCGTAACGTATATCAATGTGCGCTCTCCGGGCAACTACACATTTAGGAATGCTCCGACCTCGTAGCGCTGGTTGATGCTTTGTTGAGGGGCCATACCACGCCGTTTATCTGGTTTGTTTGGTTTTCACGGTCAATTATTTGACTGATACGTTCATAATGTGCAAACATAATACGGTTTACCTTTGCATTTACTTTCAACCTGAAGGTTAATGTGCGCAGGGGTCGACCCATGCTATGGCTATAACCTTTGTTCGGAGGACCGACATGCACGAGACAGAGATCAACAACTACCTTGCCGTCATTAAGGTGGTCGGCGTCGGCGGCGGCGGTACCAACGCGGTCAATCGAATGATCGAAGAGGGCATCCGCGGCGTCGAGTTTGTTGCCATCAACACCGATGCTCAGGCACTCGCGATCTCTGATGCCGATATCAAGGTGCACATCGGCACCGACCTTACCCGCGGCCTGGGCGCCGGCGCCAATCCCGAGGTTGGCCGCAAGGCTGCCGATGAGTCCCGCGACGACATCGCCGAGGCGCTCGCTGGCGCCGACATGGTGTTTATCACCTGCGGCGAGGGCGGCGGCACCGGTACCGGCGCTGCTCCCATCGTTGCCGATATCGCGATGAACGAGGTCGGCGCACTGACCGTCGCCGTCGTGACCAAGCCCTTCACCTTCGAGGGCCGCAAGCGTAAGAAGAGCGCCGAGGAGGGCATCAAGACCCTCTCCGATTGCGTCGACACCATGATCGTCATTCCTAACGATAAGCTGCTCGACATCGCCGAGAAGAAGACCACCATGCTCGAGGCCTTCGCGATTGCCGATGGCGTCCTTTCCCAGGGCACCCAGGGCATCACCGACCTCATCACCGTCCCCGGTATCATCAACCTGGACTTCGCCGATGTTAAGACCATCATGAAGCAGGCCGGTACCGCCATGATGGGTATCGGTACCTCTTCTGGGGATACTCGTGCCGTCGACGCTGCCCAGCAGGCCATCTCCAGCCCGCTGCTCGAGAGCTCCATCGATGGTGCCACGCGCGTGCTGCTCTCCATCGCCGGTTCCAAGGACCTGGGCATCCAGGAGATCAGCGACGCCGCCGACGTTGTCGCCAACGCCGTCGACCCCGAGGCCAACATCATCTTCGGTACCGTTGTCGACGAGTCCCTGGGCGATCAGGTGCGTATCACCGTCATCGCTACGGGCTTCTCCGACTCCAACGTCAACCGTCAGGATGAGCTCTTTGCTGCTCAGCAGTCTCAGAGCAAGGCCGCTGCCTCCGCTGAGCCGCAGCGCACCGCCCCGGCTGCCAGCCCGGCTCAGGCTGCTCCGACCCGCAACGTCGGTGGTACCGAGCTGCCCAACTTTGGCAACGACCAGTTCGAGCTTCCCGACTTCCTGAAGCGCGGTAGCTTCTAGTTCGTTTTTCTCAACGACCTGCACGGGGTGTGTCCATTTGGATGCACCCCGTTTTGTTTCTCGTTTGTAAACGAAAGCCTCCAATCTCCTTACGTTCCCTTTACGTTTGGTCCCTACCGCTGCGGGTATCCTTTTAAGGAAGTATGACAGCCGTATAAACGCGGACTGCGCGGCGACGCCGCGGTACTTGTGTTATTAGGAGGCTTTAGTATGGCAGCACGTGCGGACAACGTTTCGCGTGTCGACCATGATGGAGTTACGTTGGTGGAGGGCGCGACATCCGATGTCCGCTTTGCCTTTACCGAGCGCACCGGTGGCGTTTCTGAAGATGCGTACTCCTCGCTCAACCTGGGCTCGCATGTAGGCGATGACCCCTTTGCTGTTCAAGAAAATCGTCGTCGAGCGCTCGAAGCTATGGGCGCCACTGAGTGCGAGCATAATCTGCTCGTGCCCAATCAGGTACATGGTGACCATATCGTTACGGTGACTTCGAACGGTGCCGACGATCTTGAGGCTGTTCGCGAGCAGATTGCCGAGGGCTGCGATGCCATCGTCTGTACGGCCCATGACGTGCCCGTGCTGCTCTGCTTTGCCGACTGCGTTCCCGTGGTGCTGGTGGCCCCTGGCGGATTTGCCGTGGTGCACTCCGGTTGGAAGGGCACGATTGCACGTATTTCTGCCAAGGCGTGCCAGGCGCTTTGCGATGCTGCCGGCTGCGATGCGAGCGACGTTTCCGCCTATATCGGCCCCCATATCTTGGCTGACGAATATGAGGTATCCCAGGAACTCATGGATCGCTTTGCCGTCGAGTTCTCTTGCATCGATGCGAGTGCCTCTCGTATGCTCGATCTTTCCGCTGCCATTTGTGAGGCGCTGGTAGATGCCGGTGTGGACGCGGATAATATCGTGGATACCCAGCTTTCGACTGTGCGTCAGAACGACCGCTTTTATTCCTACCGTAACGAGGACGGCACCTGTGGGCGCCATGCTGCGATCGGCGTGATGCTATGAGAAAGATCGTATCGGTCCTGAGCGCCGCTGTGCTTACGCTTACGCTGTGCGCCTGTTCTTCGGGATCTTCTGCCTCTTCCATTACCGTGGCCGGCTCCACGACCTGCCTTCCTATCGCCGAAATTGCGGCAGAGGGCTTTAAGGAGGAGACCGGCATCGACGTGCTCGTTTCCGGTTTGGGCTCTTCCGCTGGCATCGAAGCCGTCAGCGCTGGCACGGCCGATATCGCCAGCTCCTCCCGTGGACTCAATGCCGACGAACAGGATTTGGGCCTGACTCCCATCGTCATTGCCCACGACGGTATCGCGGTCATCGTGAACGAAGACAACCCCGTCGATAGCCTCTCGACCGAGCAGCTCCGCGATATCTATGCCGGCAAGATTACTAATTGGAAAGAGGTCGGTGGCGAGGACCTGAAGATTCAGGTCATCAACCGAGACGAGGCGTCTGGCACGCGTGAGGCCTTTCGCACCATCGTGATGGATGGCACCCCGTTCGATCGCCGCTCGGCCGTTCTTTCGGGCACGGGCCAGGTGCGCGACGTGGTATCTCGTTCGCGCGGTGCCATTGGCTACATTTCGCTGGGCTTCGTCGATAGCCTCAACGCCAAGACCTCGGTCAAGGCCGTCTCGGTCAATCATGTTGAGGCGTCCGAGAAGACGGTCGCGAGCGGCGGCTATCCCATCTCGCGCGACCTTTACTTCTTTGTGAAGGGTGCGCCTTCGCAGCAGGCACAAGATTACATCGACTACGTGACGTCCGAAAAGATGGACAAGCAGATTCGCGAGGCGGGCTTTATTCCCGTCACCAACGACGAGAAGGGGAGTGAGTAGCATGGAAGCACAGGAAAACTCCCAGACTGAGCAGAATGCTCAGGCGCCCAAGAAGCGCGAGCTGGCGCTCGTATCGCGCAGCACCTATATCAAGGAGAAGGCGCTGCAGTGGATTTTCTTTGCCTGCGCGTTCTTGGCGGTTGTTACCGTCATCCTGATTTTTGTCTTTACCACGTACTCGGCGCTGCCCGTCTTTACCGACATCGGTCTGGCGGACTTCTTTAGCTTTACGTGGGCGCCCTCTGAGGGCCACTACGGCATCGTGTCGCTGCTTGCCGGCTCGGGTCTGGTGACCGTCGGTGCGCTCGCCATGGGTGTGCCCCTAGGCGTGGGCACGGCCGTGTATCTGGTCGAGATCGCCAGCAAGCGCGTGCGCAAGCTCATCAGCCCTGCCGTTGACCTGTTGGCCGGCATCCCTTCTATCATCTATGGCTTCTTTGGCATGATCATCATCCGTCCGTTTATCGCGCAACTGACCGGTGGTCTTGGTTTTGGTGCGCTGACGGCGTGGTTCGTGCTTGCCATCATGATCGTCCCTACCATCACCACGCTCACCATCGATGCCCTCAATTCCATTCCCATGGGTATTCGCGAGGCATCGTATGCCATGGGTGCTACTAAGTGGCAGACCATCTATAAGGTCGTGCTACCTGCCGCCAAGCTGGGTATCGTGGATGCCATCGTGCTGGGTATGGGCCGTGCCATCGGCGAGACCATGGCCGTGCTCATGGTCGTGGGTAACGCCCCGGTTATTCCCGACAGCATTGCGAGCCCCATCTCGACGCTCACGAGCCAGATCGCGCTCGACATGAGCTATTCCTCGGGTCTGCACCGCTCGGCGCTGTTCGGCATGGGCGTGGTCCTGTTTATCATCTCCGCCACGCTGGTGGGCATCGTCCGTCTGATTTCCAAGAAGAAGAGGGGGTAGGCTATGTCCGATTCCGTTGACACGACGGTCGATACGACCTCGTCGCGCGAGCGCATCAAGCGTGCCCTTTCCCATGGCAAGAAGGGCCGCATCAACAAGGACCTGTCCAACAAGATCATGCTTGGCGTGTTCCGTGCCGCGGCATACATCACCACGCTGGTGCTTGTCGCTATCATTGCCTATGTGGTCATTAACGGCCTGCCGCATATCTCGTTCGACTTTATCTTCGGTTGGCCCCAGGGCGTCAACGCCGAGGGCGGAATTTGGCCCACGATCGTCTCGACCGTCTATGTGACGGCGCTCGCCATGCTTATCTGCACGCCGATTGCTGTGCTGGCAGCCGTCTATCTGGCCGAGTACGCCAAGCAGGGCAAGGTCGTCGAGCTCATTCGCTACGCTGCTGACGCTTTGGCCTCGGTGCCCTCCATCGTTATGGGCCTGTTTGGCTACGCCTTGTTTGTCGAGGCCATGGGCCTGGGCCTTTCGATGGTCTCGGCCGCTCTGGCGCTCGCGCTCTTGATGCTTCCCATCGTCATGCGCACCACCGAAGAGGCCATTCGCGCCGTCCCGCGCTATATCCGTTGGGGCGCGTACGGCCTGGGCGCCACCAAGTGGCAGGTTGTCTCCAAGATTGTGCTTCCTTCTGCCTTTGGCCGTATTGCCACGGGCATCGTCCTCGCCATCGGCCGCGCCATTGGCGAGACCGCGGTGGTGCTCTACACCATGGGCCAAGCCATCAATCTACCTATTTCGCCGCTCGATTCCGGCCGCCCCATGACGGTTCACCTGTACCTGCTTGCCAACGATGGCATCAACATGAACGCAGCCTACGGCACCGCGCTCTTGCTGATGGTGATCATTCTGGCCTTCAACCTGTTTGCGCGCTTCCTGTCGCGCAAGCGTCGCTAGTTAAGGAGTCCCATGTCCGTTTATCAGTCCGCTCCCACGCTGGAGCAAGCGGCCATCACGGCCAAGGATTTCAACTTTTGGTACGGTGACTTTCATGCGCTGACGGGGCTTGACCTCAACATCGCCAAAAACGCCATCACCGCCTTCATTGGCCCTTCGGGCTGCGGCAAGTCGACGTTTTTGCGCTGCATCAACCGCATGAATGATCTGATCGAGGGTACGCGCGTCGAGGGCACCATGACGCTCGACGGCAATGATATCTATGCCGAGGGCGTCGACCCGGTCGACCTCCGTCGTCGCGTGGGCATGATCTTTCAGCAGCCCAACCCGTTTCCTAAATCCATCTACGAGAATGTCGCCTTTGGCCCTCGTCTGCAGGGCGTGACTAGCAAAAGCGACCTCGATGACATCGTGGAAGAATCGCTCAAGCGCGCCAACCTCTGGAAAGAGGTATCCAATCAGCTCAACAAGGATGGTTTGGCGCTCTCGGGCGGTCAGCAGCAGCGTCTGTGCATCGCGCGCGTGCTTGCGGTGCAACCCGATGTTCTCCTGATGGACGAGCCCTGCTCCGCCATCGATCCCACATCCGTCTCTAAGGTCGAGGATCTGATGGCCGAGCTGGCGCCCGAGATGACGATCATCATCGTCACGCATTCAATGCAGCAGGCAGCTCGTATTAGCGACTACACCGCATTCTTCTTGCAGGAAGTTGCCGGCGAGCCCGCCACGCTCATCGAGTATGGTCAAACCGACGCGATCTTCACCAGCCCGGTGGACTCGCGGACGGAAGACTATATCACCGGCCGCTTTGGCTGATCGGTGCGACTAGTCCCAAGCCGTCGGACCTGGTCCGGTGCGTATTCACTGTGCGGGCTGCATGACCGCACCCAACTGATTGGAGTGAACCATGCGCAAACTGTTTTCCCGTCAGCTCGTCGAGGCCCGTCACGAGATGCTGAGCATCTATGAGGCCGTCGATCTGGCTCTCCACGATGCCGTGAAGGCCTATGTGACCGACGACCGCAAGCTCGCCACCAAGACCAAGAAACGCACGCTTTCGATTGACGCGCGCTGCGCCAACCTGGAGGCCGTCTGCTACAACCTGATCGCCACGCAGTCACCGGTCGCCTCCGACTTCCGCTTGCTGCAGACGATCATCTATGTCGACTTTAACCTGCAGCGCATGACCGATAAAGTCCGTCAGATCTGCCGTGCCACGCGTCATATGATCAAGGCCGACATCTCGCTGCCCAAGGAGCTTGTCGGCACGGTTGAGGCCGAGGCTGAGGCCGTCTACCAGGTGCTGGGCTCTTCGCTTTCTGCGCTCGTCACCAATGACATGTCCATCATCTGCAACCTGGCCGTCGAGGACGAGCCAGTGCACGCTGCCTACGAGAAGTTCTTCCGCACCTTTAACCGTATGGATACGGGCGACTTTATGGACGACGACAGCAACTATGACGACCTGCGCCGCGCTATCATGGTTTCGCGCTACCTCGATCGCATCGCTTCGATTTCCATCGATGCCGCTTGCCGTCTGACCTTCCTGTTGACTGGTCAGCGTATGAACGCCGGCGATATCGCCCGCACTGATGAGGACGAGCTCGAGAGCATGCGCGTGCCTTCGGGCGAGGGTGTTATCATGAGGCCCGCCGTCGACGCGCGCTACGTTGCCAAGGTGCCCGCCAACGAGGTCAGCGAGGGTCTTCGCTACCTGCTCGATCATCTTGAGGACGAGGACGATGGCGAGGACGACGAGGAGTAAGTAGCCCCGTTCGTCGAAAGATTGTAAATACCTAAGTGAGCGCGGCCTTGCACATGCGGGGCCGCGCTCTTGCGTTAGCATGGGACTACTTGTTTGGCTGTCAGCGGAGGCGATTGGCAATGGATAACTATTTGGATTTGATGCGCGCTCGCCGCGAGCAGATTCTGGAACGTTTTTATGCGGCGCTCGATCGCGCGGGCCGCCCCCACGACGCCGCGCGCCTCATTGCCGTGTCCAAGACCGTTGGTGTCGATGAGACTGTTGCTGCCATCCAGGCGGGGTATCGCCATTTTGCCGAGAACCGCCCGCAGGAGCTGGTTCGCAAGCTCACGGGTCTGGCGGAGCATCCGGAGCTGCCCGAGGTGCGCTTCGATATGATCGGCAACCTGCAGACCAATAAGATCAATGCGGTGCTGGGCTCAGCCGAGCTGATTCACTCGGTGGGTTCGCTGCATCTGGCACAGGCGATCTCGAGCCGTGCTGTCCGCAAGATTGAGGCAGGCGAGCTCGCCGGCCCCCAGCGTGTGCTCATCGAGGTCAATGTGAGTGGTGAGGAGTCGAAGGGAGGCTTTTCGCCCGATGAGATTCGCGACGCCGCGGGTGAGCTTGCGGAGCTTGAGGGGATTTGCGTGCAGGGGCTTATGACTATGGCGCCCCGGGGGAATAAGGATGTGGCACGCCGCACCTTTGCGGGGCTTCGTGAGCTGAGGGATGAGCTGGAGGCGGCGCATCCCGATTTGAACCTGCCTGAGCTTTCCTGCGGCATGAGCGAGGACTTTGAGCCTGCCCTTGAGGAGGGCTCTACGCTCGTTCGCCTGGGCAGGGTAGTATTTAGCCCGGAGTTTGCAGTAAAATAAGGCTCTGAAGTGCGCACTGATTATCGGGGCGCCTGCACTAAACCGCGAGAGGACACAACCATGGGCTTCCTTGACGAGATTAAAAATAAGATGCACCTGGGCGGCCAGCAGGGTTACGACCAGGGTTATGGCCAGGACGACGACTACGGCTACGATGACGGCTATGACGATAGTTATCAGGGCAACGGCTACGGCGGTGCTTCGGGCGAGGGCTTCTACACCCAAGACGAGCCGAGCAACGGCCTGCTTGGTCAGACGCGCCGCGGTGAAGCTGAGTCGGTTGCCGTGTATACGCGCTCCGGTCAGCTGGTCGGCGATGACTCCCGCCATGCCACGACGTATAACCCGCCTTCGCGCTCGCAGGACAGTGTTGCGAGCGGTTATCGTCCTGGTGCCTATGACACGCCGTCGAGCTACGCCGAGAACACCCGCGCCCGTGCCGCCGCTGCACCCGCGCCTGCACCGAGCGATGCCTCGGCCTATGCGAGCAATATCATCAACGCCACGCCGCAGCTGCCGGCCTATGTCCTGCGCCCCGAGAGCTATGACGACGTGGAGACCGTGGTGCGCCGCGTTCGCACCAAGCAGCCTGTCGCACTGATTTTTGTGGGCGTACGCACCGAAGTTGCCAAGCGCGTCTTGGACTTCTCTTACGGCTTTGCCTGCGGTCTGGGCGCCACGGTCAAGGAGGTAGGCGACCGCGTGTTCATGGTGCTGCCCGCCGGTTGCGAGGTCAAAGATTCCGATCTCAAGAAGCTTCGTGCCGACGGCTACCTTAAGTAAAGACAAGACGAGGAGATTCCCATCAACATCTACACTATCGTCCAGCTGGTCAACACGCTGTTCAACTTCTATTCCACGCTCATTGTCGTCTACTGCTTTATGACGTGGATTCCCATGAAGCAGGGTGGTTTGCTTCAGGATATTGCTGCGGTGCTCGATAGCGTGTGCGGTCCGTGGCTCAACCTGTTCCGTCGTTTCATCCCGCCGATGGGCGGTATCGATTTTTCGCCGGTCGTTGCGATTATTGCGTTGCAGTTGGTGCAGAGGCTGGTTCTGCAGCTTCTTATAGGTATACTCGTATAGAACTGACTTAGTAACTTACGTCGGGCGTGTACGCCGAGGCGATGAAAAAGGAGACTTGTTATGGCTATTACCCCTGCAGACATCCAGGCTCAGACTTTCTCTGAGGCCAAGCGTGGCTACGATCCCGCCGAGGTCGACGTCTTCTTGGAGACGCTGTCCTCCGAGGTTGACGCTATGCTCGCTAAGATCGTCGACCTTAAGGGTCGCCTGACTGCTACCGAGCAGCAGCTTGCCGATGCGCAGGCTCAGCTTGCCCAGGCTCAGGATGCCACCGCCCAAGCCGTTCCTGCCGCCCCCGTGGCTGCTCCCGCCCCTGACTTCTCCGCTCAGGAGCGCCAGATTTCCGCTGCCCTGATCGCTGCCCAGCAGACCGCTGAGACCATCGTCAACGATGCCAACGAGAACGCTGAGCGTATCCGCAACGAGGCTGACGCTAAGGCACGCGAGGTTATCCGCCAGGCTCTGACCGAGAAGCAGGCCGAGCTCGAGGAAATCGATCGTCTCAAGGCTTCCCGCGAGGAGTTCAAGGCCGAGTACCTCAAGCTCATCCAGCACTTTATGGACGATGCCCAGAACTCCTTCCCGGCCGACCTCATGGCCTCCACGCCGGTCGGTTCTGCCGCTTCTCCTGCAGTGACTGTTCCCGCCGAGCCGCTGCCCGTCGCTGACCCGGTTGTCCCCGTGGCCGATCCCTTCGCCCCGATCGACAACTTTGCCGCCGACGACCTGGACTAGCATCAGAGCTACAATCTAGTGTCCTTAAGAGGAGCTCGCACCTGCGGGCTCCTTTTTTGTGGCTGTATACGGGTTGGGAAACAAAACGCCGAGCTCTGCATTAGATAGGACAGAACTCGGCGAAGGGCGCGTGGTAAAAGGTAGATTTTAAGGTATGTCTAAAACTACTTGAGGAGGAAGTTGGAGAGGGGAATAGTGCGGGCCTCGCGATGCTCGGGATCGGCGATGTGGTCGGCGGGATAGCCACAGACGAGCATGTGATAGGGATAGACGCACTTGGGCAGATTGAACTGCTCCTGTGCCACCTCAGGCTTAAAATGGCATACCCAGCACGTTCCCAGGCCCTGCTCGGTGGCCTCCATCATCATCTGGTCGCACACGATGGACGTATCGATTTCACTGGAATTCATCTGGTCATACGGGCGCACCCAAGCATCATCGGTAACGCTGCAAATAAGGAAGACAAGCGGAGCTCCAAAGATAGACCCATCACGAGCAAACCGAGGCTGACAAGCAGCAGCCTTCTCCAACAGCTCAGGCGTATCCAGCACCATCACACGGGCTGGATGATTATTACAAGCAGAAGGAGCAATCCGCCCCGCCTCAACAATGGCATCCACTACCGACTGCTCAACAGGACGGTCCTCAAAAGAACGACAAGAATACCGACCACGAGCCAGATCCAAATAAGACATACAAGCCCTCATAAAATTAAAAATCAAACAAACCAAAAGTAACCCAAAGAGTACCCAAAGCAGCAATCAGCCAAACGCTCATCAAGGGCCAAAGTGTCCGAACGGATACCAAAGGTCCCTTCAGCCAAACCCCCGTCGCGCTAAATCTATCAGCCAAAGTTCCCAATGGTGGTGCATAAGGGAGCGGGCCCGGCCACTAATAACCTTTTGAACGACTCTGCTTGCAGCCGGAGTGAAAAAGGTTATTAGTGGCCGGGCCCGCGACCGGTGGGACATGTACCCCCAATTAACTGTTCTTCATGACAATCGAATCCACGACATCGGCCACATTCTCGCAGCAGTCGGCGCAGTACTCCAGGAAGGCGTACACGTCACGCCAAGCGATGACCTCGAGCGGGTCCTTGCCGTTAACGTGCAGGTTACGCATGGCGTTGATATAGAGCTCGTCGGCCTCGGACTCGATGGTGTTGATCTGGATGACGAGCTCGCGCAGCGTTTTGGACTTGCGGTAGTTAGGCAGCTCGACCATCAGGTCTTTCATGGCGCGGCAGGCGTCGGTCACCTTGTGGGCGATCACGATGGCATCGGGATGGATGCTCTGGATGTTGGTGAAGTAGACGCGCTGCACGACGCCCTCGATGCGGTCGAGCACGGTGTCGAGCGAGCAGCTCATCAGGTCCAGATCCTCGCGCTCAAGCGGGGTGATAAAGGCGGTGAGCAGGGCGTCCTCAAGCTCATGGTGCTTCTTGTCGGCCGCATGCTCGATCGCGTGCATCTTGTCGAGCATATCGTGAATCTTTGCGGGATCGAAGTTCTCGAAAATCTTGGTAAGCAGCTCGGCGGCCTGGACGGCGAGGTCGGCGCAGGCGACGTAGTTGTCAAAGTAGAACGAATCGGGTTTCTTTGCCATGAGTGGGTCCTTTCGAGGCGAAGACGGGTGGGCGAGGTGTTACGGTCCGGATGGACGTTCGGTTTGACTAGATGAACATCATGAACAGCTTGGCCATGACAAAGCTGATGAGTCCGCAGGCGGGGAAGGTGAAGAACCAGGTGAACATCATGTCCTTGACGACGCCGAAGTTGATGGCCGAGAGGCGTTTGACGGCACCGACGCCCATGATGGCGCAGGTCTTGATGTGCGTGGAGGACACGGGGATGCCGGTAAGGGTGGCAAGCAGCAGGTTCGCGGCACCCGCCAGGTCGGCGGAGAAGCCCTGGTACTTTTCGAGCTTGACCATGCTCTGGCCAACGGACTTGATGATGCGCTCGCCGCCCACGCTGGTGCCGATGCCCATGGTGGCCGAGCATAGCAGCATAATCCAGATGGGGATGCCGGCATCGCCGACGCTCGTCTGGCCGCTGGCAAAGGCCACGCCTAAAAAGAGCACGCCGATGAACTTCTGTCCATCCTGCGCGCCGTGCATAAAGCTCATGGCCGCAGCGCTCGCGATCTGAGCGTATTTAAAGAAGACATTGGCACGTCGCCTGTTGGCGGCGGCGAAAAGAATCGAGACGAGCTTGCACAGGACCCAGCCCATGACAAAGCCCAGACCGATGGAGAGCGCCAGGCCGTAGATGACCTTCATCCACTCGTGGACGTTGACGCTGCTCGCACCGCCGAGGGCGATGGCGGCACCGGTCAGGCCGGCGATAAGGCTGTGGCTTTGCGAGGTGGGGATGCCAAAACGCGACGCTGTGGCGCCGTAGACGACGATGGAGAACAGCGCCGCGCACAGACAGGCGAGCGCCATGGTGCTATTTCCTCCAAAGTCGACAATATGGGAGATGGTGTTGGCGACGCTCGCGTTAAAGTGCGTCATGATGAGCACGCCAAGGAAGTTGAATGCGGCACTCATGAGAATAGCGGCGCGGGCGGGCATGCAACGCGTAGTGACGCAGGTCGCGATGGCGTTGGGTGCGTCGGTCCATCCATTGACGAAGATGGCGCCGAGCGCGAGGATCACGGTGACGGCAAGGACTGGGTTCGACACAAGTTGGCCGAGGAAGGTTGAGAACGTTACGTCCATATATGGGCTTTCTCGAAGTTTGCAGGCACGTTACAGAAACATGATAAATCGTATCACCTCCTGCGGGTTTCTTTACCGAGTTCTGATGGGAGAAGTGAATTTTTTGGCACTAACATTGAATATTAGCCCTGTTGACCGCGGGTGTTCTTTTTGCTAACACGCCATGAGGACACGTGCGCGCGTCCCAACATCCCAAAACCACAGTCTGTTCGCTTTACAACATACAAACATGCGTTCGATAATAGGGACCATGGAATACCGACAGACAGATGGCAAAACTCGACGCGTGCACAAGCAGTATGTGGACGTCGTGGCCCGCATCCTTGCGGGCGGACAAGTCGTGCCGGTCACCGTCTGCTGGGTTGACGGCCGTTGTTTTACGATCGACGAAATTATCTCGACCACCGGGTTTGGCCTGACGGTTCACGGCATTCGTACGGCAACCTATAAGGTACGTTTTGGCGGACATGCGACCGAGTTGTATCTGGAGGACCAAACGCGTGAGCGGGCGGACGGCTCGCAGGTGCACGTGATGCGTTGGTGGGTCTGGGCTTTTGATCGTACGCTCGAGGGCGAGCGCCGCAGGTAAGAGCGCGCGGCATTCGGGTACAATGGCAGGAATCTTGTCACCTACGGCGCTGTTGTGGCGCTTTTTGAAAGGACGAAGCTATGAACGATATCCAGGGCTATCAGAACGGCCCCATCGAGACCGGCGCAAGCCGTGCCAAGGAGATGTCGCCGCGTGCGTACAACCTTGTCATGTCTGCCCTGATCTTTTTGGGCTTTTGCGCCATGGGTGCCGGTGCCTACTTTACGAGCACCATGGCGTTTGCCCGCATGATGATGAGCGGCGCCGCTTTGCCGCTGGTCTTTGGCTCGTTTATTCTGACCATCGTCGGCATGGTCATGATGTCGGCTGCTGCCAGCAAACAGTCCGTGGGCCTGTCACTCGTGGGCTACGTGGTCTTTGCGAGCACTTTTGGTCTGACGGCGTCGTTTGGTCTTGCCAACTACGACCTGCCTACCATTAACACCGCCTTTATCGCCACGGCCGCCATCACCTTTGTCTTTGGTGCGCTGGGCGTGACCTTCCCCAAGTTCTTCCAGCGTGTGTATGGCATTGGTTTTGGCGTCCTGCTTGCTACGATTCTGGTCGAGATCGTGCTGATGTTCATGGGCGTTTCGCAGTCCATCACCGACCTGATCGTGATTGTGGTGTTCGCCGGCTTCATCGGCTACGACACCTATGTGGCAACGACGGTGCCGCCCACGCTGCCCAACGCCGTGCTTATGGCATCCAACCTGTTCGTGGATATTATCAACGTGTTCCTGCGCATTCTGAACATCCTCGGCCGTCGCGATTAAAGCGCGACATTGCGATGCTTCCTGCCGGACACGGTAAAACGATGCGAAAGGCGGTCCTTCGGGACCGTCTTTTTTGTGCGCGGCGGGGTATCATGGATGGGAAAAGCCGATAGCGGCAGCGACAGGAAAGGTGGCCATGTATGGCAGACGTCGACAGCAGGAACCGTAACCGCAGGTCCAACCGAGCGGGTCAGCCCAATCCCAAGCGTGAGGCGCGTGCCAAGGCCGCCGAGCGCCATGTGACGGCTGTGTCCGAGGCCTGCGCCAAGGACATCGAGCGTTCGCTTGCCGGCGTGCGCGAGTTCGATGGTATGCCTGCCGGTTTTGTCGCGGCGATGAAGGCCAAGGTCCAGAAGGCAGCGGCTGCTGAGGAGCAGGTTGCTGAGGACGTCGAGGCTGCCGAGGTCGAGGCTGCGGTCGATGCCGAGGTGGCGCCCGAGCCCGTCGAGGAGGCCACCGAAGCCGAGCCCGCGCCTGCCGCCGAGGAGCCCGCTCCGGTCCTGCCCGAGGTCACCGTGCTCGACGCCTCTGCCACGCAGGCCATTCTGGATAACGGCCGAGGCTACGCGCAGTTCTGCGACATGGCTGTGCTTGCCTTTGCCTCGTTCACCAATCCGGGCGGTGGCTACATCCAGGGCTATCTGGGCCAGGAGGCCACACTGTGCGCCGATTCGTACCTGTACAACGTCCTCGATAAGCAGCGTAAATGGTACGGCGAGAACCGTCGCCGCAACATCAACTGTGAGCTGTACCGCAACCGTGCGCTGGTGGTGCCCGCGGTGCGCTTCGACCGCAAGCACGTGCACGCCTATGCCGACGTAATCGTCGCCGCTGCACCCAACGCCAAGCGTGCTCGCCAGGAGTACCGCGTGAGCGACGATGCCTTGCTTGACGCCCTGCGCGACCGCATTCGCTTTGTGCTTGCTATCTGCGATGAGCTGGGCCGCGAGAAGCTCGTACTGGGTGCTTGGGGCTGCGAGAACAACGGCTTTGACGCCGAGGCCGTGGCCGAGCTCTTCCGCAAGGAGCTCGCGTCGGGCGACTTTAAGGTCAAGCAGGTCTTCTTTGCCGTGCCCTCTACGCGCTGGGACGAGGATTTTGCCAAATTCGAGCACGTGCTGGCAAACTTCCCCGAGCGCAACGAGGAGTCCTATGCCCAGGCTGCCGCCCGCGCCGCAGCTGCTCGTGCTGCCGAGCAGGCCCAGGCAGCAGCCGAGGACGATGAGGACGAGGACGACTGGCGCAAGTACCTGTAAGCGGTGCGCGCGATGTGATGTGCCAAGCCGACGGGAGGGATCGCCCCCGCCGGCTTTTTACTGAATGGGGAGCTCAAGATGAAAAACGTTCTGTGCTTTGGTGACAGCAACACCTATGGCTATGATCCGGCGGGTATGCGCGACGGCACCGCAGTGCGCTATGCGCAGGATGTGCGCTGGTGCGGTGTGGTGCAGCGTGACCTGGGTGAGGGTTGGCATGTGATTGAGGAAGGTCTAAATGGTCGCACGACGGTGCGCGACGATATGTGCCATCTGGACACCAACCTCAACGGCATTCGCGCGCTGCCGATGCTGCTCGAGGCCCATAAGCCGCTGGACGCCATTGTGATCATGCTGGGCACCAACGACTGTAAGACGGTCTTTGACGTGACAGCCTCCGATATTGCCCGCGGCGCCATGGCGTTGATTCGCGCCGTCCGTGCGTTTGCCTGGACCGATGCCGCGCCCTGCCCACGGATTCTGCTGATGGCGCCTATCAAGATTAAGCCGCAGATCGCCGATGTATATATGACCGACTTTGACGAACATTCCGTAGAAGCCTCGGAACAATTTGGTGAGTACTACGCGCATGTGGCTGAGCAGTTTGGCTGTGACTTTTTGAATGCCGCCGATTATGCCGAGCCGGGCGATATCGACTATCTGCATATGATGCCCGAAAGCCACGAGAGCTTGGGACATGCCGTGGCAGCCAAGCTCCAAGAGATGCTCGGTGAGTAGTGCAGCCCCAAACCACCACAAAGGTACCCTTGCGGTGGCTTGTTTCGTTTGTTTGTCTCGATCTGTAACAGTTTTAAGGCCGAAAACGGGCTAGATGTTACAGATTGAGATTATTTAGGTCGATATCGGTTGTTTGTCTCGATCTGTAACATCTAGGGTCGATTTTGCCGAGTTACTGTTACAGATCGAGATTATCTTCTCAGCGGAATTTGAATGTCTCGATCTGTAACAGGTGGGCCGAAAAATGGACTCTAACTGTTATAGATCGAGATGTTTGCGGGAACTACCACAAAGGTGCCTGTCCCCTTTGCGGTGGTTTTGGGCTGCGAATCTTAATACTGCCACATGTGATTAACGGGGCCGGAACCTTTGCCCATGTCAAAGCCGGCGGCGAGAGCGCCGGTTAGGTAGGCCTTGCCGGCGTTGACGGCGTCGGCAAGATCCATGCCCTGGGCCAGCGCGCAGGCGATGGCGGACGAAAGCGTACAACCGGTGCCATGCGTGTTGTCGGTCTCGATGCGCTTGTGGCGGAACCATGTGGTGAGCGGATCGCCCAGGTGGTTGCCCTCGTCATCGAGCGGCGCGGGCTCTGCCAGCACATCATTGGCCTCGTTGACAAAATGCCCGCCCTTAACGAGGGATGCGCAGCCAAAGCGGCGGGTGAGGAGCATGGCGGCGTTTTGCTGCGTGCGCTCGGAATCGACCTCGTAGTCGAGCAGCGCCATGGCCTCGGGAATGTTGGGCGTGATGACGGTCGCCAGCGGGAACAGGCGACGCGTGAGCGCCTCGGCGGCATCCTCGGCAATGAGGCGAGCGCCCGAAGTGGCGACCATAACGGGGTCGACGACCACGTTGGTTGCGTTCCATGCGCTCAGGCGGTCGGCGATAACTTCGATAATCTCGGTGGACGAAACCATGCCGATTTTGACCGCGTTGGGGCGAATATCGTCAAAGACGGCGTCAATTTGCGCAGCGACGATATCGGGAGAGATATTCTGCACGGCGGTGACACCGAGCGTGTTTTGTGCGGTGATAGCGGTGATGGCTGTCTCGGCATACAGACGGTGCGCCGTGATGGTCTTAATGTCTGCCTGAATGCCGGCGCCACCGCTGGAATCGGATCCTGCGATGGATAGAACGGCGGGTACCTTACTGCGATCCATGTTCGCTCCCTTGTCCGGTCGGATTCAAATGGGTCTTTTACCCCGCATTATAAAGATGCCCAGGCCGGCGATATGCCGAACCCGGGCGCGAGATGCAATTTTTACGCAAATGCAGGCAAATGTTCACAAGTTAACAATTGGCAGGTGCTGCGGTGAGCCTATAGGCGATCGCGGCGAATCGCGGCGATAAGGCTAGTCCTCCATGCCGAGGTCGATCGTCGTGCCTTCGAACACCTTGTTAACGGTACGGACGGCACACATCTTGCCACACATGGTGCAAGTGCCCTCGGTGGCGGCGGGGGACTCCTCGTAGCGCTTCTTGCCCGTAACCGGGTCGAGCGCGCACTTCCACATGGCGTCCCAGTCGAGCTTACGGCGTGCCTGGCCCATCTTGTCGTCCATGTCGCGGGCGTGGGGAACCTTCTTGGCGATGTCGGCGGCGTGTGCGGCGATCTTGGTGGCCATGAGGCCATCGAGCACATCCTGGGCGTTAGGCAGGCATAGGTGCTCTGCCGGTGTCACGTAGCACAAAAAGTCGGCACCCGAGCTCGCGGAGATGGCGCCACCGATGGCTGCGGTGATGTGGTCATAACCCACGCCAATATCGGTCACCAGCGGCCCGAGCACATAGAACGGGGCGTTGTGGCACAGACGCTTTTGCAACTTCATGTTGGCGGCGATCTCGTCGAGCGCCATGTGGCCCGGCCCCTCGACCATAACCTGGACGCCGGCGGCCCAGGCGCGCTTGCACAGCTTGCCGAGCTCAATCATCTCGGCGGTCTCGGTGGCGTCGTTGGAGTCGTAGAGACAACCCGGGCGGCAGGAGTCGCCGAGCGAGATGGTCACGTCGTACTCGTGGCAGATCTCGAGCAGCTCGTCAAAGTACTCGTAGAAGGGGTTTTCGTTGCCGGTGACCTCCATCCATCCAAACAGCAGCGAGCCGCCGCGGCTCACGATGTTCATCAGGCGGCCGGTCTCCTTAAAGGTCTTGGTGACCGATTTGTTGATGCCGCAGTGGATGGTCATAAAGTCCACGCCGTCCTCGGCATGCGCGCGCACGACCTCGAACAGGTCGTCCTTGGTCAGCTTGACCAGTGGCTTTTCCATGTAGCCGATGGCGTCGTACATGGGGACGGTGCCCACCATGAGCGGCGTCTCGTCGATGAGCTGCTGGCGGAACTGGCGTGTCTTGCCCGAGTTGGAGAGGTCCATGATGGCGTCGGCGCCAAAGTCCTCGGCGATCTTGACCTTCTTCCACTCCTCGGCGGCATCGGCCTTGTCGCCCGAGATGCCCAGGTTGACGTTGACCTTGGTGGACAGCCCCTCACCGACGCCAAAGGCGCGCATGCCCTTTTTGATGTGCACGATGTTGGCGGGAATGGCGATGCGGCCGTCTGCCACGCGCTCGCGGATGTACTCGGGGTCGCGATGCTCGCGCTCGGCAACCTCCTTCATCTGCGGCGTGATCTGCCCGGCGCGGGCGAAGTCGATTTGCGTGACGAGTTTGGGCTCGGTCTGTGTGCTCATTGGCACGGCTCCCTTCGTTGGCATTACCCATATCAGGTTTGCGGGTCAGGGCGGGCGCGCCCAGTCTCAGCCTGCCGTCTTGTCCTGCAAGCTCCCCGTTTATGTGGTGGGCTCAAGTATAGCCTGAATGGGTACGATTGACGCGATGAGCATGCCCATGGGGAGGCGAACATGGAAGACAAGCATCTATATCGAGAGACGCAATGGGATGTATCGGCCGAGGAGGGCCGTGCCCATCATGGACTGGTCGCAATTGGCTTTGCGATCCTTGTCGTGATGGTGATTGCCTGTTGTATCTGGACGTTTGGTGGTCGCGGCGGCGCTTCCTGGGAGTTTGAGGCTGATGATAGCCTACCGATTATGACGATGAAGGTCTCTGACGGCAACACGGTGGCCGCGCCGGGCGACTATTGGTATCCGCGCGACGAGTTTGTGCAATTGCAGCTGAGTGGTGGATCCATTCCTGGTGAAGAGATCGAGCGCGTGACCTTCGATGCGTCGCTTAAGACGCTGTCGGTCGAGCTCAAAGATCAGGGGGACGTTCCCACGACCATGGACATTGCGCTGACGGAATGGCGCCTGAAGCCCCCGTCGGGTGTTGCGGTGTCCGAGGTTGAGCACGTCAAGATTACCTATCAGGACGGCTCGACAAATGAAATTGCCAAAGCCGACGGCTTGGCGGAATAGGCGCCGTGCTTAGGCGGCACATTCAAAAGTAGCGGTGGTCCTACAAGGCCTGTTCGTTCAGGAAGACCAAAGTGTTTTTATTTGAAAGCTCGGGAAAGTGGCGATAGCCAACATTGAACGCGGTGAGCCCGCTTACATCCTCGAGCTTGTTTTCTGCCATCCAGCGCACCATGGAGCCGCGCGCCTTTTTGCTGGCGGTCGAACGCTGGATGGGCTTGCCGTTGCGAATGCCTTCGCCAAAGAGACATGTGACGGCCGTGGCGTCGCACGCGAGGCAGGGCAGAACGGCTTTGGCATACTCTATGCTGGCGAGGTTGACGATCGTGATGTTGGAGCCCGCCGGAGCGATGGCCCGTGCGAGCTTGTCACCCCAAAACGCGTAGAGGTCTCGGGCATCGTCGACGGCAAGCTTCGCGCCCATCTCCAGTCGATACGGTTCAACGGCATGAAAAGGGCGTACGCATCCGTAAAGGCCCGAGAGGATCCACAGATGGTCTTGCAGCCATGCGAGCTGCGCGGAATCCATCACCTCGGGCGCCATACTCTGGTATTGAATGCCGTGGTAGGACATGACGGCAGGGGAGAGGTGACGGGCGAGTGCGGGATTGTCGAGATCGCCGTTTTTCAGGATGGGCCCAAATTCATGCAGGGTGTTGAGGCAAGGCCCCAGCAGTTTGTCACTCACGTTCCATAGCGCCTGCAGGCCGCCGCTGCCTTCATTTCGTTCGATATCTAGCAGTGCGCGGTGGAGGCGAGTCGTCTCGCGCGCAAAAGGTGGAATGCCCAGGACTTCAAAAGCATCTTGGGCCGTACGCATCTGCTTGGCGGGCGAAATGATGACCTGCAGCATGGACTCTCCTCTGCCAAAAAAGAAGTTGCGGTGGAATACGGTCTGTTTTGGCCGTTTAGGGGCCAGTTTAGTCCGTATTTCACCGCAACTGATGAAGGGTTGGTTAGGCGCGCTCGAGGAAGGCCTTGTAGCCGCGGTAGGCCTCGTAGATGTCGGCCTTGTTGGCGACCTCCCACAGGGCGTGCATGGACAGGACGGCAACGCCGGAGTCGATGACGTTCATGCCGTACTTGGCCATGATGTAGGCGATGGTGCCGCCGCCGCCCGCGTTGACGCGGCCGAGCTCGCAGGTCTGGAAGTCCACGCCGGCCTCGTCCATGATGTCGCGGATGAGGGCCACATACTCGGCGTCGGCGTCGTTGGAGCCGCCCTTGCCGCGGCTGCCCGTGTACTTGTTAAAGCACAGGCCGCGACCCATGAAGGCTGCGTTCTTGGTCTCGAACTTGCCGGCATAGCCCGGGTCGAAGCCGGCAGACACGTCAGAGGAGAGCATGCGGCTGCGGGCGAGCGCGCGGCGCAGGGCCAGCGGGCTATCCTCGCCGGCGAGCGTCATGATCTCGGCGACGGTGTTCTCGAAGAAGCGGCTCGTCATGCCGGTGGCGCCCACGGAGCCGATCTCCTCCTTGTCGACAATGAGCGTGATGCTCGTGCGCTCCACGTTGGCGACGTTGATCTGGGCGAGCATGGAGGGGTAGGCACAGACGCGGTCGTCGTGGCCATAGCCCAAGATCATGGAGCGGTCGAGGCCCATGTCGCGGGCGGGGCCGGCGGGCACGACCTCGATCTCGGCGGAGAGGAAGTCCTCCTCCTCGACGTCGTACTGCTCCTTGAGGATGTCCAGGAACATCTGCTTGACGGGCTCCTTGGGGGCGTCCTTGTCGTCCTCGTCAAACTTGACGGGGCGGCCGCCCACGATCACGTCGAGGATCTCGGCGTCGACGGCGTCCTTGGCGGGCTTGGCCATCTGCTCGCTCGAGAGGTGGATCAGCAGGTCGGAGATGGTAAAGACCGGGTCGTCGGCCTTGTCACCGATGTTGATGTCGACGGTGGTGCCGTCCTTTTTGCAGATGACGCCTACGAGTGCGAGCGGGGAAGCGACCCAGTGGTAGCTCTTGACGCCGCCATAGTAGTGCGTGTCGAGATAAGCCATGTCGCCGGCCTCGAAGGCGGGGTTCTGCTTGAGGTCCAGGCGCGGCGAGTCCACGTGGGCGCCCAGGATGTTAAAGCCCTGCTCGAGCGGGGCGGTGCCCAGGTTGACGAGCATGAGGTCCTTGCCGTGATTGGCGGCGTACACCTTGTCGCCGGCCTTGAGCGCGCGGCCCTCGGCAATCACGGTCTCCAGATTGACGTAGCCCGCCTCCTCGGCCATCTTGATACCGGTCTTGACGCACAGGCGCTCGGTCTTGTTCTCGCTCAAAAACTGCTTATAGCCGCGGCAAAGCTCCTCGAGCTCCTCGATCTGCTGTGGCGTGTACTTTTTCCATGCGCAGGGACGCTCCATGACGCAGGCTCCTTTCGGATCGATCGTGCTGGTTGATGTACCGTGAGCCATCGTATCACGCTCGGGCCCGCGACGGCAGGGAAGCCTGATGTGCGGTGGCCGTGGGGCGGGGAGCGTGTAAACTGGAGTGAGCAAACCGTGCCCAGCCCAAAGCGAGGTATTCAATATGTCTGACAAGCGCCGTACCTTTGCCGTCATCGACGGCAACTCGCTCATGCACCGCGCCTTCCACGCCGTGCCGCCCACCATGAACGCGCCGGACGGTCGTCCCACCAACGCGATCTTTGGCTTTTTGAATATGTTCCTCAAGATGATCGATGCCTTTAACCCCGACGGTGTGGTCGTGGCATTTGATAAGGGCAAGCCGCGCGTGCGCATGGAGATGCTGCCGCAGTACAAGGCTCAGCGCCCGCCCATGGACCCCGATCTGCACGCACAGTTTCCCATGATTAAGGAGCTGCTCGCCGCGCTCAACGTGCCAATTTTGCAGTCCGAGGGCTGGGAAGGCGATGACATCCTGGGCACTATGGCGCGCTTGGGCGAGCAGGCCGGCTGTGACATGCTGCTGGTGACCGGTGATCGCGATATGTATCAGCTCGTGACCGAGCACGTCAACGTGGTCTCGACCCGCAAGGGCCTGTCCGACGTGGCGATCATGACGCCCGAGAGCGTGGACGATCTGTATCACGGCATCACGCCGGCGCTCGTGCCCGACTTTTATGGTCTGAAGGGCGATACGTCCGATAACATCCCCGGCGTGCCGGGCATCGGCCCCAAAAAGGCGAGCGCGCTCATTGCGCAGTACGGTAGCCTGGACGAGGTCATCGCACACGCCGATGAGGTCAAGGGCAAGATGGGCGAAAACCTGCGCGCACACATCGACGACGCGCTGCTGAGCCGTAAGGTGGCGACCATCCGCACCGATGCGCCCGTTGAGCTCGATTTTGAGGCGACGTCTTTCCCGGCGTTTTCTGCCGACGAGGTGTCTGCGGCGCTGGGTACGCTTGGTATCACCGCCATGCAGAACCGTTTCTTGGCGCTGATCGGCGGCGAGGGTGGCGCTGCTGCCACTGCCAGCACGTTTGAGATGCCCGCCGTTTTGCGCGCAGCCGCCGGCGATACTGACGCGCTTGGTGCCGTTGCAGATGAGGTCTCCCGCGCGATTGATGCCGGCGAGTGGGTCGCCGCCGTGGTGGACGACGACAAGGAAGAGGGCGCGCTCTTTGGACTGACGCGCACGCTGTGGTTGGCGACGTCCAAGGGCCTGTTCTCGCTCGAGGAGGGCGACGGCGGTGCGGCGGCTGAGGTTGAGGGCTTCAACCTCGTCCACGGCGTGATTGCCGGCGTGCTCGCACGTCTGTTTATGGAGGGCCGCGTGGCGAGCCCGGATATGAAGGCACTCCTGCATGAGCTTTCGCCCATCGATTCTTCTGAGCTCGAGCTCATGGATCCGCTCGCTGTCGATTCCACGCGTATCTTCGATACCGTGGTCGCTGCCTATCTGCTGGATTCCGACCGCTCCGAGTTTGACGAGGTGTATCTGGCCGATACGTATCTGCAGATGGCGCTGCCTGCGGCGCGCGGCGCAGAGGGTGCTGGTGAGGACGCTCCGGCGTCTGCCGCCCGTACTGCGGCCCTGACGTTGGCGCTCGTGGCGCCGTTGCGCGAGTGCATGGCCCGTGAGAATGCCGCCAATGTGTTCGACGGCATCGAGATGCCGCTTGTGCCGGTGCTTGCCAAGATGGAGCGCGCGGGCATGCTTGTGGACCCCGACCGCCTGCACAGTCTGTCCGAGGGCCTGGCGACCCAGATTGCCGAGGTCGAGCGCAGCATTCGCGACCTGGCCGGCGACGAGACCTTTAACATCGGCAGCCCCATGCAACTCTCGCACGTGCTGTTTGATGTTATGGGACTTCCGACCAAGGGCCTCAAAAAGACCAAGCGCGGCTACTATTCGACCAACGCCAAGGTGCTGAGCGACCTTGCCCGCGACCACGAGATCGTGCGCCTGATTTTGGACTGGCGTGAGAAGTCCAAGATTAAGTCGACCTATCTGGACACGCTGGGCCCGCTGCGCCGTGGTGACGGGCGTGTGCACACCACGTACAACCAGACCATCACCGCGACGGGGCGTCTGTCCTCGAGCGACCCCAATCTGCAAAACATTCCGACGCGCTCGGAGCTGGGGCGTACCGTCAAGACGGCGTTCTCGGCGGGCGAGGGCAGCGTCTTTTTGGCGGTGGACTACTCGCAGATCGAGCTGCGCCTGCTCGCGCATCTTTCGGGTGACGAGCACCTGGTGCGCGCCTTCAACGAGGGCGAGGACTTCCATGCCGAGACGGCCGCGCGCGTATTTGGCGTGCCGGTGTCCGAGGTGACACCCGACCTGCGTAGCCGCGCCAAGGCCGTGAACTTTGGCATCGTGTACGGTCAGCAGGCCTATGGTCTGTCGCAGTCGCTGCACATCTCGATGGCCGAGGCGCGCGATATGATCGATCGCTACTACGAGGCCTACCCGGGCGTGCGCACGTTCCTCGACAATGTGGTGGCGCGAGCCAAGCAGACGGGCTATGCCGAGACCATGTATGGCCGCAGACGCCATATTCCCGAGCTCAAGGTCAAAAACCCGCAACTCCGCGGCTTTGGCGAGCGCACGGCCATGAACCACCCCATGCAGGGCACCGCGGCCGACATCATCAAGATCGCCATGGCCCGCGTGAGCCGCCGCCTGGAAGAAGAGGGTTTTGCCGCCCACATGATCTTGCAGGTACACGACGAACTGGACTTTGAGTGCCCCGTCAACGAAGTCGAGCGCCTAACCACCATGGTCCGCGACGTCATGGAACACGTAGTAGACCTCCGCGTACCGTTGATCGCCGAAGCCAGCACCGGCATAACCTGGGCCGACGCGAAATAGGGAAGCACTCCGTAAGGCAAGCTCGCCCAAGACGCAAGCCCCCACATACTTAAGATTTGGGACAAACACTACTGATTAATTTGTCCCACAGTAACCAAAACAGAGGGGAGCCCCTTCCAACAAGGGGCTCCCCTCTGCTCAAATCATTTCAGCTAAGTATCTAGACACTCAAGACGCCATCTTGGCGGCAGGAAAGTAAACCTAGGATCTGGCCGGGCGGCGCGGATTAGTTTTTCGTAGATTCCGCACGAGCCGGAAAGCACTTAATGTGCTTTCCGAGCGAGCCCAGGACCTGACCGAACGAAAAACTAATCCGCGCCGCCCGGCCAGGTCCGACGTGCCACGTTACCGAGCCGCCAAGATAGCGTCGATGAGCGTCAGTACGCCCCCGTCGTTGTTGCTCGGAATACGCCACTTGGCATGCGCGTTCATATGCTCCTCGGCATTGTCCACGATAAAGCTGTGACCGACGCGCTCAAGCATGGGGATGTCGTTGTACGTATCGCCCACGGCAGCGGCGTCGGCGATATCGATGCCCAGGCGCTCGCAGAGATGTGCTACGCCCGACCCCTTGTCGACGCCCAGATTCATAAAGTCGATCCACTCGCGGCCCGCATTGGTGACGTAGAGTTTGTCCGAGAACTCGGGGCTGTAGTCCTCGCGAAACGCTGGCTCGGCGTCGTAGGCGGGGAAGAAGATCGAAATCTTGTTAGACTCGATGTCAATGCCCTCAAAGCTATCGACGTAGTTGATCGTGTTGTAGTAGACGCTGATCTCGTCGTGGTATTGATGATCGCGGGCAAGTACATAGAACTCGTCGAAGCAGCACAGGACGGGGACAGCGCGCGAATCCTCCGAGGCGCGGCTCAAGACCTGCTGATACAGCGCCACGTCGATAGTGCTCTTATAGATATAGTTGCCGCGGTAGATAACGCACGCGCCGTTATCGGGGCAAAAAGCGATGCGGCTCTTGATGTCCTCAAACATCTCCTCGAGTTTGGGGGCGGGGCGTCCGCTGGCGGGGCAGAACACGATGCCAGCCTCGGCGAGCTTGTCCAGGCGCTCGTCGAGGCCCTGAGGCAGCACGCGCTCGTCGGTCAGTAACGTCTTGTCCATATCGACAGCGAGAATCTTAATGTTGCCGATGTTGGCGTCTGATTCGTAAGTCTGCATAAAACGCGCCTTTCGGTTTCCAGAATGTTTCGGGTGATTGACCCTCTACTTGATAGTCGGGCGTATTTTCGCAGGATTGGCGCATATTTGCATCATCATTCACAAAGTAATGAAAAAACTTTTCAGAAATTTGAATTTGTCGCTTGTACAGCAGGCACTTTAGCGTAATATAGCGACCATCGAAAACGGAGACGGAAAAACAACCGCTTACCGAGGAAAAGGTACCGTTTACGATATTAGAATTGCGCCCGGCGATAGGTGAAAGGAGAGGCAGATGCAGTTCGTAAAGATTATCACTACTGCAGACAATGCCATCCGACGCCAGCGCGCAATTTCCCGACGACGATAACAATCGTCTCTGTCCGCATGGGGCTAAATGCCCCAACAGAGTCATTTTGAGGTCGTTGGGTTTTAGCACGACATTGCTGCATGTTTCTAGGGCATGTATGTGCTGATTTTTGCTATTTAACCTGATATTGCACGGTTTTTGACCTCGAAATGACTTGCAACTGACCGATGTTCTAACTAGCTACCAAGGGCGAAAGGAAACAGCCATGAGCAAGGAAAAAGTCGTTCTCGCATATTCCGGTGGTCTTGATACATCCGTATGTGTCAAGTGGCTTCAGGACGAGAAGAATCTTGATGTCGTTTGCGTCTGCGGTAACGTGGGCCAGGAGGAGACCGGCCTGGATGCCAAGAAGCAGAAGGCGCTCGACCTGGGCGTTCTGGATTGTCAGGTGCTCGACTTGCGCGACGAGTTCTCCGATGAGTTCCTGACCAAGGCCATCGCGGCCAACTCCATGTACGAGAACAAGTACCCGCTGCTCTCCGCCCTGTCCCGCCCGCTGCTCGCCAAGAAGCTCGTCGAGGTTGCTCACGAGTTTGGCGCGACCTACGTCGCCCACGGCTGCACCGGCAAAGGTAACGACCAGGTCCGTTTTGAGACTGCCGTCAAGGCGCTCGACCCCGAGCTCAAGGTTATCGCCCCGGTTCGCGAGTGGGATCTGAAGTGCCGTCCGGACGAGGTCGCCTACGCCCACGCCCACAACGTGCCGGTTCCCGAGGGTACCAACGACAACCCCTATTCCATCGACGACAACCTGTGGGGTCGCGCCATTGAGTGCGGTCACCTGGAGGATCCCTGGAACGAGCCGCTCGACGACGCCTGGGTTATGACCAAGAACCCCGAGGATACGCCCGACGCCCCGACCTACACCGAGATTGAGTTTGAGGCGGGCAAGCCCGTCGCCGTCGACGGCAAGAAGATGAAGCTCTCCGAGATCGTCATCGTCCTTAACAAGATTTCCGGCGACAATGGCTTTGGTCGCCTGGACCTGGTCGAGGATCGTCTGGTGGGCCTCAAGAGCCGCGAGTGCTATGAGGTCCCCGGCGCCCTGACGCTTATCACCGCCCACAAGGCGCTCGAGGACATTTGCGTTGAGGGCGACCTGCTCAAGGAGAAGATTAAGCTTGAGCAGGATTGGGCCACCGCCGTGTATAACGGCCAGTGGTACAGCCCGCTCAAAAACGCGCTCGATGCCTTTATGGCCGACACCCAGAAGTTCGTGACCGGCACCGTCCGTCTGAAGTTCTTTAAGGGCAACTGCCATGTCGTCGGCCGCAAGAGCCCCTTCAGCCTCTACGATTACGGCCTGGCCACCTACGACCGCGACACCACGTTTGATGAGAAGGCCAGCGCCGGCTTTATCGAGATCGATACGCTGTCGCTCAAGACGTGGGCTAAGGTCCAGGGTCCCAGCTCCGCTGCAGCCCAGGCCTAAGGCTTCTCTTCCTTGGTATCCGCGCGGCCCATCCGCGTGATACATAACGGGCGCACGGGGTCCCTACCTTTCGTTATGCTTGCTGACACTTCTTAACATCGGTGGCCCCTACGTTCCGCCCGCATATATGATGCCGCATCTGCGGCTGAGTCCGAGCCCCGCCGGGGTTGTCCGGCGGGGCTCTTTCTATCAATTTGGCGGCTCTGCGCCTATATATATCTGAGGAGTACCTACTATGTTTGACGCTATTGCACACTCTTTGCTTTCTCTTGCCCCCGAGCTCGATACCGCCAAGGTGGAGGAGGTCCCCATGAGCCTGAAGGCCTGGATTGACGCCTCGCAGGGTAACCTCAGGAGGGAATCCATGGGCGCCAAGTGCATGGTGCGTCACTTCTTCGCTATTTAGCTTGTCAGCCTCGCGCACGGTGGGGAATGTGTAAAACTAGCGGTTGATAAATCGCTTTAGCGATATGGCGCATTGCTTTGGGCGCTTGTTTTGGTATTTGGAGAAAGGGGACGGTTCCATGGCTCTTTGGGGCGGTCGTTTTGAGGCGGGCGTGGCCGAGGTCACGCAGGAGTTTGGCGCGTCGCTGCCGGTCGACAAACATCTCTATAAGCAGGATATCGCCGGCTCTAAGGCGCATGCCAAAATGCTGGCGGCCCAGGGCATCATCAGTGCCGAGGACGAGCAAGCGATTGCCAAGGGCCTGACTGGAATCGAACAGGATATCGATGCCGGCAACTTCACCTTCGACATCAACGACGAAGACATTCATATGTCCATCGAGAGCGAGCTGACGCGTCGCATCGGCGAGGCCGGTAAGCGCTTGCATACCGGACGTTCGCGCAACGACCAGGTGGCGACCGACACACGCCTGGGCGTCAAGGCGCTGGCCAAGGAGCTCATGGAGGCCAATCTTGAGCTGCGCCATGTGCTGGTGGATGCGGCTAAGAAGTACGACAAGGTGATTCTGCCGGGCTACACGCACATGCAGCACGCTCAGCCCGTGCTGCTGTCGCATCATCTGCTGGCGTATTCCTGGATGTTCGCGCGTGACTTTACGCGCCTGAAGGCCGCCTTTGATGCCGCCGACAACTGCCCGCTGGGTGCTGCCGCGCTTGCCGGTACGAGCTATCCGCTCGATCGTCAGATGACGGCTGCCGAGCTTGGCTTTGCGGGCGTGATTCCCAACTCGCTCGATGCGGTTTCCGACCGCGATTTCCTGCTCGATCTGCATT
This sequence comes from uncultured Collinsella sp., assembly GCA_902490405.1. GTDB lineage: Bacteria > Actinomycetota > Coriobacteriia > Coriobacteriales > Coriobacteriaceae > Collinsella. Next base: position 49,639 of record CABUDS010000005.1, on the reverse strand, counting down.
ACGCCGGCTCCGTCATGGCCATGCACCTGTCGCGTCTTTCCGAGGAGATCGTGCTGTGGTCGAGCTCCGAATTTGGCTTTATCACGCTTTCCGACTCGTACTCCACCGGCTCGTCCATCATGCCGCAGAAGAAGAATCCCGACTTTGCCGAGCTTATCCGCGGCAAGAGCGGCCGTGTGTATGGCAACCTGGTGCAGCTGCTCGTGACCATGAAGGGCCTGCCGCTTGCTTATAACAAGGACTTGCAGGAGGACAAGGAGGGCGCGCTCGATACCGCCCATACGCTCATGCAGTGCCTGTCGGTTATGGCCGGTATGATTTCGACTTGGACCGTCAACGAGGATGCCATGGCGTGCGAGTGCGGCGTGGGACACCTTGCCGCCACCGATGTTGCCGATTACCTGGCTAAGCGTGGTCTGCCGTTCCGCGAGGCACATGCCGTGGTGGGCCATCTGGTCCTGATGTGTGAGAAGCGTAGCTGCAATCTTGAGGACCTGCCGTTTGAGGTGTTCCAGGAGGCAAGCCCGCTCTTTGAACGCGATATTACCGAGGCGCTCGACATCCCCTCAATTGTCGCCGCGCGTACGACCGAGGGCGGTACCGCCCCTGCCGCCGTTGCCGTACAGCTGGATCGTGCCGAGGCACAGCTCGTGGCCGACGAAGGCGTGTTTGGATCGCTGACCAAGGTCTTCGAGATGGGCCACGGGGCAAAGTAAGAGTCTGGCTAAAGCTGCTTGGCCATTTATTGATAAATCGTTTTTGCTTTTACGGGCGTCTGCTGATGTGGGCGTCCGTATTTTGTTGTAATGGGGGAGGGGCTTGTCGAGAACTTCTGTAGGACCTTTGGGCAGGTTGTGAAGGGGGTACGTTCACAGGCGGCAACCGACCGTCCGCTCGGTTCGGTGCGGTTGATGGGCAGTCGGATGGTACTCTAATCGGGCTTCGAAACAGAAGTGACACATATGGAACGCTTCAATTAATTGCAGCGCTTCAATAAACAGCTTTTTGTTTAACTGCAGCTAAAACTCTGTTACGATGCAGTCCAGGCGAGTGCCGGAATGGGACTTGGGCACGCGCGAACCTACTTGAAAGGCTACCTTATGGCTATCGAGAAGACCTTCATCATGATTAAGCCCGACGCCGTGCGCGATCGCAAGATCGGCGAGATCGTTGCTCGCATTGAGCGCAGCGGCCTTGTCATCGAGCGCATGGAGATGACTACGCTCGAGCGCGCTACCGTCGAGGAGCACTACGCTCATCTGGCCGACAAGCCCTTCTTTGGCGGTCTCTGCGACTTTATGACGAGCGGTCCGGTCGTCAAGATGGTCGTTTCCGGTCTCTCCGCTGTTTCCAAGATGCGCACCCTTATGGGCGCTACCAACCCGCTTGATGCTGCGCCCGGCACCATTCGCGGCGACTTCGCTGTCGATGTCAACGCCAACGTGATCCACGGCTCCGACTGCCTGGAGAACGCCGAGATCGAGATCAAGCGCTTCTTTGGCTAAACCAGCTTTGACTCCTTAAAGCTGTTAGCGTGTGGCTTGGGCGCCGCGGAATTCCAACCGCGGCGCCCTTTTATTCCGGTAGATTTTTGGTAAACGCATAGAAAACTACTAAAGAGCCCCGTCCGGATGTTTCTTCCGGGCGGGGGCTGGCGCTAGCGTATGGCTTTGTAAGTCTTTAGGCCTCGTCGACAATCTTTAGTCCGCGGGTCTGGTCGATCTCGTTGAGGAGATTGACGCGACGCTCGTGGCGGCCGCCCTCAAACTCGGCGTCGAGCCATTCGTCGACAATCATCTTGGCGAGCTCGGAGCCCACGACGCGGGCGCCAAAGGCCAGCACGTTGGTGTTGTTGTGCATACGGGAGAGCTTGGCGCTGAAGGGCTCGGAGCACACGACGGCGCGTACGCCCTCGACCTTGTTGGCAGCCAGGCTAATCCCGACGCCGGTACCGCAGATCAAGATACCCAGGTCGACGTCACCGTTGGCCACGGCCTTGCCCACCTTGTAACCGGCGATGGGGTAGTCGAAGCTCTCGGAGGTGTCGGTGCCATAGTTCACGACCTCGCAGCCGCGCTCCTTCAGGTGCTCGGAAATGATGTTCTTGAGCTCGACGGCGGCGTGGTCGTTACCGATACCGATCTTCATGAGTGGTTCCTCTCTGGTCCGTGCGGCGGAATTGCTAAAGGTTTTACCGCGTTCGACTGCATGATAGCGCGACTTTTGTGTAAACGCTCGGGCGTTTTTTGGTCAAACGCTTTAGCATGCAACAAGACTAGCTTTTCATGAATGAATGCCGTCAGATTGCGCTTGAACGCCGTCCGTCGGAACCATGGTTGCGGTTTTTGATGCATTGTTATCAAATAAAAGAGCTAACTATTATCGAGAGCCCAGTCCGTTATGTAAGCAGGAGATTCCTATGCCTACCGATTCCATCCGCGATGCCGCTTTTTGCGATGTCTTGAACCGCGAGCTTGTCTGCGCACTTGGCTGCACCGAGCCCATTGCCGTTGCCTATGCAGCGGCGCTGGCGAGCCAGACGCTCGGTTGCGAACCCGATCATATGGATGTTGCCTGCTCAGGCAACATCATCAAGAACGTTAAGAGCGTGACCGTGCCCAACTCGGGCGGCATGCACGGTATTGAGGCCGCGGCCGTGCTGGGCGCCGTGGGCGGTGACGCCAAGAGCGCGCTCGAGGTGCTCGAGAGCGTTAACGATGAAGACCGCGCTCGTGTGGCCGAGCTCCTCGCCGACGCTGGCTACTGCGATGTGTCGCTTGTCGAGGGTGTGCCCAACCTCTACATCAAGGTGACTGCGACGGCCGGGGGCCATACCGCGGTCGTCGAGATTACCGATCACCACACTAATGTCACGTGCCATACGCTCGATGGTATTCCGGTATGCGGCAAGTCGGCGGGGGAGTGCGCCGCCTGCGCCGAGCGCGTGGTGGCCGAGCGTGCGGCAGATAACGCCGATACGCCCATGTCCATTGATTCCATCATCGACTTTATCGAGGACGGTGACATTGAGGGCGCCCGCGCTGCCGTTGAGCGTCAGATTGAGCTGAATGGCGCAATCAGTGCCGAGGGCCTTGCGCACGCTTGGGGCGCCGAGGTGGGTCGTACGCTGCTGGGTGCTCGTGCCGATGACGTCGCCTGCCGTGCCCGTGCCCGTGCGGCCGCCGGGTCCGACGCCCGCATGAACGGTTGCGCGCTGCCGGTCGCCATTGTGTGCGGCTCGGGCAATCAAGGCATTACCTGCGCATTGCCCGTCATGGAGTATGCCGAGTACCTGCGTTGCGACCACGAGCGTCTGGTGCGCGCCGTGATGCTGTCCGATCTTATCGCCGTGCATATCAAGAGCTATATTGGTGCGCTTTCGGCGTTTTGCGGTGCTATTTGCGCCGCGTGCGGCGCCGGCGCTGCGATTACCTGGCTGTGCGGTGGCACGTGCGAGCAGATTGGCGCGACGGTCTCGAATACGCTCGGTAACGTGGGCGGCATCGTGTGCGACGGCGCCAAGGCGAGTTGTGCCGCCAAGATTTCGGCTGCCGTCGATGCGGCGATTCTGGGACATGACATGGCCATGCAGGGGCGTGGCTTCCGTGCCGGCGAGGGTTTGATCCAGGATACCGTCGAGCAGACGATTGCCAGCATGGGCTACGTGGGCCGCGTGGGCATGAAGGACACCGACGTCGAGATCCTCAACATCATGATCGGCAAGACTCGAGTCTGTTAGGACAACTCTTCCGCTACTTGGTGTTCGTAGAAGGCTTCTACTACGGCGTTAAAGTCGCGGGCGAAGCCTTCCATGGTTCCGCGCCAGGTGACTCGGTTGGGCTTGCCCTGGCCTACATAGGCAGTCTGAATGCCGCAGGCGGGGCTAGGGAAGTCGCGTTTGGGATCGTTGCCCACCATAAGGACCTCGTGCGGTTCGAGCCCCATCACCTGAAGCTGCTCTAGATAGTAGGTGGCATCAGGCTTGCAGCGGGTGGCGTTTCCCATGTGCGTGACGAGCTCAAAGGGGGCGTCGGCCAGGTCGCCCCAACCCATGCGGCACTCGATGGCCCCCTGCGGAAAGCTGGGGTTGGTAAAGAGCGCGCAGCGCAGCCCTGCGTCCTGTACGGCCTGGAGCGCGGCGTGTGCGCCCGGCATGGCATGGGCGTTGATGAGTTCGTCATTCTTGTACGGAAGAACTTCGCGGTCGTAGTAGGTAAACGCCTCGTAGATGAGGGGATCGGAGAGGCAAATCCCGCATCGGCGCTTGACCTCTTCTTGGTAAAACTCAAGATTGGTGCGGTTGTCCGTGCCGCTGCGGCGATTGGCGTTGAGGTCGACCAGGATGGTGCCGAGGCGTGCCATCGTGCCCCCGCGGCTGCGACGTCCGATATCCGCGAGCATCGATGAGACATCCTTAAAATAGCGAAGGATGAACGCATTGAGGTTAATGCTAAGAAGCGTCTCGTCCATATCGAAAACGACTGCTTTGAGCACGCGGGCACCTTTCTCGAAAAATCGTTCCAGAATCGTATGTCTGGGATACTTTACCCCAAAGCAGTATGCTTCACTGCTTATCGTCAACTTGTGGAGACAGTCGTTCACAAGATTGCGAAAAAGTCTCCATACGAGTAAAAAATCGCAGTTCACGCTTGAAATCGAAGTGATTTCCCCGTAATCTATACGGACGTGATTGCATAAGCGTCACATCAGTATCTGTCGGCTCCCGAGTGTTCCTAAACGTTGTGTGCTTGTCGCACCCTTCTGTAGGTCCTAGCAATCGGGGCCCCGTAGTTCGAAAGGGGTCCACCTTTGAGTGAGATTCAGAACTCGTCCATTTTCTCTCTTGACGATGTCAACGAGGAGGAGATGAACAACCTCATCGACGGTACGATTACCGACTTTGATGAGGGCGATCTCGTTAACGGCACTGTCGTTAAGATCGAGCATGACGAGGTGCTCGTTGACATCGGATTCAAGTCCGAGGGCGTTATCCCGGTCCGCGAGCTGTCCATCCGCAAGGACGCTAACCCTGCAGACATCGTTGCACTCGGTGATCCCATCGAGGCTCTGGTTCTCCAGAAGGAGGACAAGGACGGTCGTCTGGTCCTGTCCAAGAAGCGTGCCGAGTACGAGCGTGCTTGGAACCGCATCGAGGAGAAGTTCAACTCCGGCGAGAACGTCGAGGGCGAGGTTATCGAGGTTGTCAAGGGCGGCCTGATCCTCGACATCGGCCTGCGTGGCTTCCTGCCCGCTTCCCTCGTTGACCTCCGTCGCGTCAAGGACCTCACCTCCTACATGGGCACCCGCATCGAGGCCCGCGTCATCGAGATGGACCGCAACCGCAACAACGTCGTCCTCTCCCGTCGCGTCGTGCTCGAGGAGTCCCGTAAGGCCGAGCGCTCCGAGATCCTGTCCAAGCTCAAGTCTGGCATGCGTCTCCAGGGCACCGTTTCCTCCATCGTCGACTTCGGCGCCTTCGTCGACCTCGGCGGTATCGACGGCCTCATCCACATCTCCGAGCTCTCCTGGAACCACGTCAACCATCCTTCCGAGGTTGTCAAGGTCGGCCAGGAGGTCGAGGTCGAGGTTCTCGACGTCGATCTCAACCGCGAGCGCATCTCCCTGGGTCTCAAGCAGACCACCGAGGATCCGTGGCGCGCACTGGTCAAGAAGTACCCCGTCGGCGCTATTGTCGAGGGCACTGTGACCAAGCTTGTCCCGTTTGGCGCTTTCGTCGACCTGGGCGAGGGCATCGAGGGCCTGGTGCACATCTCCGAGATGGCCAACAAGCACGTCGACCAGCCTTCTCAGGTTACCCACGTGGGCGACAAGGTTCAGGTCAAGGTCATGGAGATCGACCTCGACCGTCGTCGTATCTCCCTGTCCATGAAGTCCGCTGCTGAGACTCTGGGCGTCGAGATCGAGGTTACCCCGCTGCCTTCCGAGAAGAAGGACGAGGAGACCGACGCCGAGTAAATCGGTTTGACGATCACTTGTTTTAAGGGACCCGTCCGTAATGGACGGGTCCCTTTTTGCATTTGGCACCGAGATGCGCAATGCTGCCGGGCTGTCCACAGGCTATTGGATTGTCGGTGCATGAAAAAAGCCGACATCCCGCCTCGGGGAGGAGGCGGGAACACACCGAGTAGACGGAGGGGTGCGGAGCGCGGTCGCGTCTCGACTGACGACGTTGCCCATCGACAGGACCATTGTAGCGCATGGCGGTTCTTGGTTTATCGTGTCGAGCGTTTGCGTTGTGCCATTGCCTGCGGCAACGGTGTGTTACACTCTTGCACTGCTGAGTGGGCCAGACGGTCGCGCGATGTGCTGCTTGCGGCACGCGTGAGGAAAGTCCGGGCTCCAGAGGGCGGGATGCCGGCTAACGGCCGGGCGGAGTGATCCGACGGAAAGCGCCGCAGAAAAGAAGACTCCCACCTGCGCCGCAAGGCGTAAAGGGAAAAGCTGAAACGGTGGTGTAAGAGACCACCAGCGTCGTGGCAACACGGCGGCTTGGCAAGCCCCATCCGGAGCAAGCGCGAATAGGAACGCTATGGGCCGGCCCGGTCCGCGTTCGGGTAGCGTGCGTGGAGCTGCACGGTAACGTGCAGACAAGATAAATGACCGTTCACGACAGAACCCGGCTTACAGGCCCACTCAGCACTTTGTTGACGCTGCGAACCCGTCAGCGCGGCAATCTGCCTTTCAAGCCTTCGGGCATGACCATAAGGTCAATGCCCTCGTCTTTCAAGGCACCTTGCTCGCGCTGACGGGTTCTCGCTGTTGGTGACGGCATCATTGGCGTTTCCGTTCTTGTTGGAGAGGGCAACGGTACGACCTTTGCCGTATTATTGAGGCTGTTTGTTGCTTTGCTTGTTGTTGAGGGGCTTTTTTGGACAGCTATTTTACTCTGCAATTGAATATTGAGGCTTCGGGTGAGTTTGTGGACCGCAAGAGCCGGTTTATTGCCCAGTTGATCCATATTGAGTCCGAGGACGAGGCGAATGCTTTTATCGAGATGGTTCGCAAGCGTCATTATGACGCTCGGCATAATGTGCCCGCGTGGATTTTGGTCGATGGACGCGAGCGCCAGAGCGATGATGGCGAGCCAAGCCGCACGAGCGGAATGCCGACGCTCGAGGTGCTGCGCGGTGCGGGGCTCAAAAATGTTTGCTGCGTAGTGACGCGCTATTTTGGTGGCACGCTGTTGGGGCCTGGTGGCTTGGTGCGCGCCTATACCGCGGCGACACAGGAGGCGGTGGCGGCTGCTCGGGAGGCCGGGCAAATCGTCGAGATGACAAGTGTCGTGCCGGTTGACGTGTATGTTGCCTATCCGCAGTATGAGCAGGTGCTTCGTTTGGCGCAGGATTCGGGTGCCAAGGTTTTGGATACCGATTACGCGGATGCCGTGACACTTCACTTGGCGTTTAAGGCGGGGGAGCAGGAGCTGTTTTGCGCCAAGATGCGCGAGCTTATGGCGGGGCGTGAGGAGATTGAGGTCGGCGCTCCCGAATTTGCTGAGTTCTAACGGCGACGGCTGGCGTGCTTTTGGATGAATCTCAAGCGCGCCGGCCGTCGTTTTCTGTTGCTATCGTTTACTCGGCGAGCTGCTTTAGCATATCGCATGCGATTTCGACGGCATCGTCGATGCAGCCGGGACAGCTGCGGAGCGGACCCTTGTCCGATCCGACGCCCTTGAGCGTGCCGCAGACGGTCGTCGTGTTCTTCTCGCCAAAACGCTTGGCGATCTCGCGCGACAGCTTGTAGGTCTGGCCCTTGGTCTTGGGGTTTTCCATGCCGTCGCTCATTACAAAGCCCATGATGGCCACGGCGCCCGAGATAGCGCCGCAGGTTTCGGTCATGCCGCCCATGCCGGCGCCAAAGCCCTCGGTGAGGGTAAAGGCGACTTGGGGGTCAAGCCCGACGGCGGGCGTGAGCGTGCAGGCGACGGCCTGCGCGCAATTAAAGCCACTGGCGTGGTACTCGGCAGCCTGAGCCTGACAGGCGGTGATGTCGAGCTGGGCTGTATCGATTTGCTTCATCGTTGTCTCCTTGGTCACGGTGTACCCGCCTATGGTACCCGTGACGGGGCATGTAATCATCGAGAGCTTCATGTATGCCTCATGTATATCCATCGAATAAATGCCTAAGGCTGAGACGAATGCCCCTGATTTATTTGTCTCATAACCTATCGGCGGGATGGGTTGAGAGGGGTGCGGGGTAGCGGTATCGTGAACCGAATAAAATCAAAACCCAAGTAAGGGAGTTGGATATGAGCGAGCAGACCATCGGTACCACGTGTGTTCAGGGCGGTTATCGCCCGGGCGATGCAGAGCCGCGTCAGGTGCCTATCTACCAGTCAACCACGTGGAAGTACGACACGTCCGAGCACATGGGCAAGCTGTTTGACCTGGAGGAGTCGGGCTACTTCTACAGCCGTCTGCAGAATCCCACGTGTGATCTGGTTGCCGCCAAGATCTGCGAGATGGAGGGCGGCACTGCTGCGATGCTCACGAGCTCGGGCATGGCTGCGAACTTCCTCGCGATCTTTAACGTGGCCGGTGCCGGCGATCACGTGGTCGCGAGCTCTGCCATCTACGGCGGTACCTACAACCTGCTTGCCCATACCATGGGCCGCATGGGCGTTACCTGCACGTTCGTTGCTCCCGACTGCACCGATGAGGAGCTGGAAGCAGCCTTCCGGCCCAACACCAAGCTCGTCTTTGGCGAGACCATCGCCAATCCCGCCCTCGCCGTGCTCGATATTGAGCGCTTTGCCAAGGCCGCGCATGACCACGGCGTGCCGCTGATGGTCGACAACACCTTCCCGACGCCCGTGATGTGTCGTCCTTTTGAGTGGGGTGCCGATATCGTCACGCACTCCACGACCAAGTACATGGACGGTCACGCGGCCTACCTGGGCGGTGTGATTGTCGATCACGGTCAGTTTGACTGGATGGCCCATGCTGACAAGTTCCCGGGTCTCACCACGCCCGATGAGAGCTACCATGGCGTGACCTATGCCGAGAAGTTCGGCCGCGAGGGCGCCTTCATCACCAAGGCCACCGCGCAGCTCATGCGCGATCTTGGTCCCATGCAGAACCCGCAGGCGGCGTTTTTCCTGAACAGCTCGCTCGAGAGCCTGCATGTGCGCATGCCGCGTCATTGCGAGAACGGCCTGGCGGTCGCTAAGTTCCTGCAGAGTCATCCCAAGGTGCGCTTCGTGAGCTATCCGGGCCTGGAGGGCGACAAATACTATGACCTGGCTCAGAAGTACATGCCCAACGGTACTTGTGGCGTCGTGAGCTTTGGCTTTAACGGTGGTCGCGCGGCGGCCGAGACCTTTATGAAGAGCCTCAAGCTCGCCCAGATCGCCACGCATGTGGCCGACGCCCGCACTTGCTGCCTGCATCCCGCTAACGCCACGCATCGCCAGATGAACGATGAGGAGCTCATCGCCTGTGGCATCTCCGCCGACATGGTGCGCCTGTCGTGCGGCCTCGAGGACACGGCTGACCTGATTGCCGACCTTGAGCAGGCTCTCGAGCAGTGCTAGGCTAGCGTTCGCATAAGTCGCCGATGCCGACAGAGGGCTTCGGCGACCTTTACGTTCCGATTCCGTAGGCGGGACCCCAATCGCGGCTGTTTGCAGGCGATTGGGGCCCCGTTTTTGTGTTGCGCCACTCGAAAGGATGGATATGGAGAAAACCGCAGAGCAGCTTCGCCGCGAGCACATTGCCCTAGAGGGCGACACCCATGGCAAGAACAAATGGGCGATTCTGTTTACCGTGCTCATCATGACGTTTATGGCGTGTCTGGGTTCGACCGTCGTGACCGTGGCACTGCCCGTGATGCAAAAGGAGCTGGGCGTGGGCCTCGACCGCATCCAGCTGGTGAGCTCGGTGTATCTGCTTGCGACATGCGTGGCTATGCTGCCGTTTGGCCGTCTGGGCGACGTGCGCGGCAAGGTGGGCGTATTCCAGCTGGGCGTCATCGTCTTTACGGTCGGCTCGCTGCTGTGCGGCCTTTCGGCCTCGCTCGAGGTTCTTATCCTGGCACGCATTGTTCAGGGCGTCGGTTGCGCGGCGGCCATGGCCAACAACATGGGAATCATCACCGAGTCGTTTCCGGCGCGCGAGCGCGGTCGTGCTATGGGTATCCTCGCGACCTTTGTGGCCCTCGGCATGATGTGCGGCCCCGTGCTGGGCGGCATGCTGGTGGCAAGCTTTCCCTGGGAGAGCATCTTCCTCATCAACCTGCCCATTGGCGTCATCTCGTTTATCGTGGGGCTTTACACACTGCCGCATGTTAAGCCGGAGGCCGGTGAGCGCCCCATGTCGCTGGCGGAGGCCGCGCGTCGCTGCTTTGCGAGTTCGGCTTTTACGATTAACTTGGCATGCATGCTTATTGTGTTTATCGGCATCGGTGCATCTGAGTTTGTGCTGCCGTTCTATTTCCAGGATGCCCATGGCTTTAGCTCCGATATTTCCGGACTGCTCTTTTTGGCGCTGCCGATGGTGAATGCCTTTATCGGGCCGCTTTCGGGTACGGTTTCGGACCGTGTTGGCTGCGAGGGTCCCACGGCGGTCGGCCTGGGTGTGTACGTGTGCGGTCTCTTTGCGGTAAGTACGCTCGACGAGCACTCTTCCATCCCCGTGATCGTGTGCTGCGTCGCGTTTATGTCGTGCGGCACGTCGATTTTCCAGAGCCCCAATAACTCCCTGTACATGGGCTCGGCTCCGCGCGAAGCGCTCGGTTTTGCTGGCAGCTTGGGCAGTTTGGCGCGCTACGCCGGCATGGCACTCGGTATTACGGTGGCGTCAAATATCCTGTATGGGCAGATGAGCGTGGCGATGGGCGAGGCCGTGACCAGTTTCGTTGCAGGCCGTCCGGATGTGTTCTTATTCGGCTTTCGCTCGGTGTTCTACGTGCTCATGGCTGTGGCCGCTGTGGGCTTTGCGCTCGCCATGGTGCGTTTGGTGAAGATGCGCGCCCGCCATTAGCGTGTTGGGAGGCTGTCTGCCACGATTCGCGCCGTCCCAAAAAGACTGGTTTGTGGTGCGATGTGGCTTGTGGGACGGGCGGGGGTCGGTCCGTGGTAGACTATCGAACAACGTTTATTAATCGCGCGGTATCGTTGCCGCGAGAAGGGGTTGCGCCATGCAGGAGCTTGAGGATCGTATTCGCCATGACGGCATCGTAAAGGCCGGTAACGTCCTTAAGGTTGATGCCTTCCTCAACCACCAGTGCGACGTTGAGCTGTTCGATCACATGGGCGCTGAGTGGGCCCGTCTGTTCGAGGGCGTCGAGATCAACAAGATTCTGACGATCGAGGCTTCGGGCATTGGCATGGCCTGCATTGCAGCTCAGCATTTTGACGGCGTGCCGGTGGTCTTTGCCAAGAAGGCCCAGTCCATTAACCTCGACGGCGAGCAGTATGCCACGACCATCTACTCCTTTACCAAGCAGAAGGAGTACCCGGTCATCGTGGGCAAGCGCTTCCTGTCCGAGGGCGATAAGGTCCTAATCATCGATGACTTCCTGGCCAACGGCTGCGCACTTGAGGGTCTTATCAAGATCTGTGAGGCCGCGGGTGCCGAGGTTGCTGGCATTGGCATTGCGGTGGAGAAAGGCTTCCAGGGCGGTGGCGATAAGCTCCGCGAGCGCGGCTTCCGCGTTGAGAGCCTGGCTCGCATTGCCGATATGGACTGCGAGAACGGCGAGATCACCTTCGCCTAAGCGCGCAACACAAGCGATTGGTATGCGATGTGACAAAGGGACTGTCCCTTTGTCACATTTTTTTGTATGAGGGGAGGTGTTGATATGGATGAGAACAAGATGGGATGGCGCGAGTATGCGCGCTATGCCGCGATGGCGGCCGAAGAGTTGGCGCGCGATTGCGAGGTGCAGGTGTTTCGCGCTACGGGCCCGGGTGGTCAGGGTGTGAACACAACGGATTCAGCGGTACGCATGAAACATATCCCTTCGGGGATTACCGTGACGGCGCGCGAGAGCCGCAGTCAGTTCCAAAACCGTAGTAGCTGCCTGCGTAAGCTGCGCGCTGAGCTTGAGCGTCGCGGGCGTCCACCGCGCCGACGCGTAAAGACCAAGGTACCCCAGCGCTCTCGCCAACGCAGGCTTAATGACAAGCACTTCAAAGCCATTAAAAAGGCCAACCGTCGCAAGCCGGGCAGCGACGACTAGCCTTCTCATAAGTTGCGGTGAAATAGGGACTGTTTTGCGGCTTTAGCTGCATAAACAGTCCCTATTTCACCGCAACTTAGGGGTGGCTAGCGGGTGGGGTGCCAGACGTGGAGGGCGCTGCCGAGGACGTCGACCTCGATGCGCGAGGCGACAATGGGCTCGCCGTCGGCCTGGATGGGGTAATCGGGCTGCTCGAAGGTGAGCTCGGCATGGCGGCAGCGGCGCATACGAACCGGCGGCAACTTGGTGTGGTGGCCGTCCTTGGCCGAAAGAAACATAGGCAGGGCAACGGCGCGGGGGACGGGGCCGCAGGCGTAGCAGACATCGAGTATGCCGTCGCAGGGGTCGGCATCGGGGCAGATGCGATAGCCCGAGCCATAGGTGGGGCCCAGCTGAATCGCCATGATAATCGCCCGCACGCGCTCGGCGGGCGCGCCGTCAAAGCTGACTTTCATGGGGTAGTTGCGATAGCGTAGGCCAAACTGCTCAAGGCCCGAGAGGGTGTAGAGCGGAGCGCCCGTCAAGCCAGTCTGTTTGCGCAGCTCGGTGGTTCCCAGGCCGATGGCGGCGTCGATGCCGACCGAAAGCGTCTGGTCATAATACTCGACCGTCGCCTCGCCGCTACCGCTTGCAGGGCTCCATGAGCGAATGCGCCCGATGTCCTGACGTTGCAGCTCGCAGGTGAGCAGCGCGCCAAAATCCTTGCCGGAGAAATCGTCGATACCGAGCGTTTGGGCAAAATCGTTGCCGGAGCCCACGGGCAGGACGGCAAGGGCGGGGCGGGCGTCCTGCTTTTGCGTCATAAGCCCATTGACGACCTCGTGGATCACGCCGTCGCCGCCAAGAGCGATAACGGTGCGGTAGCCCTGGGCCTGTGCGGTAAGTTCCTTGGCATGCCCCATGCGCTCGGTCAGTACCAAGTCAAACTGGGATGAGCGCGCGGTCATGTCTAAAAAGCGCTGCAGGCGCTCAGCGACCTCGCGCGCCGCACCCGACTGGGCGGCTGGGTTGGCGATGATGAGCGTGCGACCAAAATCAGTTGCGTGCATGGGGCGACTCCCGGCGTATAACGTGACGGTGCGGTCGCGCTCGGGTCGAATTGCCCCCGATTGTGGCTGCACGGCGAATACTAACGTCTACTCTATCAGGTCGTTGTGGCGCTCGATAGCATCTGCTACCGTACCGCCCTCATCCACAATAAGCGAACGGCGCTTGGGTGAGATGATGCGCTGGGCGGGGTACACGCCGCGGTGTCCGCCGGTTAGGTAGCTGATAAAGGCCACGATGGCAAAGAACCCGGCGGCCGTGCCGTGGAACAGGTCGATGGCCATCATGCAGGTGGTGATGGGCACGTTGAGGCCGGCGCAGAACACGCCGAGCATGCCGAGAGCCGCCAGAAAACTGGGGTCGAGCCCGGTAAGGCAACCGATCCAGCCACCGAGTGCCGCACCGATGCCAAACAGGGGCGTGACCTCGCCGCCTTGGAAGCCCGCGCCCAGGGTAAGCGCTGTGACGACCAACTTGATGACTGCGTCCGCCAGGGTGGTGTTGCCTGCAAATCCGGCACCGGAAAGCCACGTGGAAAGGCCGGCGTAGTCCCAGGCGTCGAGGAGGGCATAGGCGGCCAAAACCACGAGTGCGCCTATAAGTGCGCGAACGAGGTAATTGGTGATAAAGCGACCGTACAGGTTCTTGACTGTTCGAACCGACCAGGCAAAGAGGCGTGCCGTCAGGCCGAAGAAAATTGCGCTGATAACAACGATAACGACCGTTTTGGGCGTCATGTTGGGAACGTTGGCAATGACATTCGCTTCGTACTCGGTACCCAGGGCGAGTGATGTAAAGTAGCCGGTAAACGAGGCGACCAGGCAGTAGATGCCCGCGGTGTAGTCGATCTTGCCGATAAAGCACATCTCCATGCCAAAGAAAGCTCCGGCAAGGGGCGAACCGAATACGGCTCCAAAGGCCGACGAGATGCCGGCGAGCATGAGGTCGTGGTGGTCATGCTTTTTGAGGTGGGCGAGGTTCGAGATGTTGCTGGCGATGGTGCCGCCAATCTGCACCGCGGCTCCCTCGCGACCGGCCGATCCGCCCGTTAGGTGCGTGAGCGTGGAACAGACGAAGGTGAGGACGGCCATGCGCATATGGATGAGGCGTGTGCCCAGAGCGGAGTCGATGACCAGGTTGTTGCCACGCTTGGCGGCGAGGCCGTGGTTTTTGTACACCCATGCGGTGGCAACGCCCACAACGGGGAGCAGCGCGTAAATCCACTCATGGTGCTCGCGATAGTCGGTCGCGATATTCAGCGAGGCCAAAAACGCCCAAGCGGCAACGCCCATGGCGAGCGAGACGATAACTACGAGCACGAGCAGCTTGGCGCTCGCGAGTAGGTTGCGGGCGTTGCGGCGCGTGTCGGCAGCCAAGAGATGCTCGGAGCGGGTCAGCTGTTGCCTGCCTGCCATGATGACGTCGTTAAGGGAGAAAAGGCCGCCGTCGTCGAGCGGCTGGGAATGATCCTGCGCCTCGTTTGCGCTTTCGGGTTTGTCGGTAAAAGCCATACGTTCCTCTTTTTGGGTTGCAACACGAGCATTATAAAACGCGGTAAACGCGACGAGCCGGTGGGTTGGTTTCCATTCTGTTTCGCGGCTTGCAACCGACAGGTGTATTTGCGGGTACAGGCCGAGTCGCGGTCGTGCGTCGGGGATTATACTGAGACAAGCATAAAGAATCGGCGCTTCTGTTGTGCGCCGTGGCATTATGAGGTGCATATGGCTGAGAAACTCATTCCGTTGGAGGACGCACAGGTGATCGTCTTGTCGCACGTGAATCGCACCGAAGTTGTCGAGATTCCCGTGTGGCAGGCCGCCGGTCTTCCCTTGGCAGAGGACGCGGTGGCCGATATCGACATTTCGCCGTTTGCCAACAGCGCTATGGACGGATATGCCGTGCGCTCGGCGGACTTGGCGCAGGCATCTGGCGAGGCGCCGGTGTCGCTCGACGTTATCGGACACGAGGCCGCGGGCCATGTGTTTGAGGGCACAATTGGCGCGGGCGAGACCGTCCGCATCATGACGGGCTCGCCGGTACCCGAAGGTGCCGATGCCGTGGTGAAATACGAGATCGTCGAGGTGCTTGACGGCGACGGCAACGAGGGCTCGCACGTGAGCTTCTCGGCGCCTGCCAAGGTAGGGGAGAACGTTCGCTCTGCCGCCGAGGAGGCCCATGTCGGCGATGTTGTGATGCACGCCGGCGAGGTTGTGGCCCCGGCCGGCGCTGGCCTGCTGGCGAGCGCCGGGTATGCGAGCGTGAAGGTGCATGCCGCGCCGCGTGTGGGCATTATCTCGCTGGGCACGGAGCTGGTCGCGCCGGGTGAGCTGCCGGCGCGCGGGCAGATTCGCGACTCCAACTCCTCGGCGTTGATGGCCGAGGCACTCGATGCCGGCGCCGAGCCGGTGTTCTTTGGCATCGCTCCCGATGATGAGCAGGCAATCGCCGAGCTCGTGCATCGCGCCGTGCAGGAGTGCGATTTTGTCATTACGAGCGGCGGTGCCTCGGCGGGCGATTACGACTATGTGACGGCGCTCGTCCGGCGCGAGGGCGAGGTGCTGTTTGACCGCATCTCGATGCGTCCGGGCAAGGCCATCACGTTTGGTTTGCTCGGAGGTAAGCCCTACCTGGGACTTTCAGGTAATCCGGCCGCGGCGTATGTGGGCTTTGAGATGCTCGCCCGCCCCGCGATCCGCAAGATGCGCGGCTTTACCGAGGGGGCGCGTCCCGTGCAGCAGGCGACGCTCACGCACGGTGTGAAAAAGCGCCAGGACCGACGCTTCTTCGATCGCGCCACGGTTTTGCGCGACCCCGAGACCGGTGAGCTGTTGGTGACCGAGGCCAAGACGCAGAATTCGGCGCTGCTCGGCACGATGCAGCGGGCCAACTGTCTACTGCGTATTGACGAAGGACCGTGCGAGCTCAAGGCGGGAGATGTCGTGGACGTTGTTCGCGTCGACCTGCCCGAGGGCGCCGTGTTGTAGGAGGAATGCTATGGAGTTGAAGATTTCGATTGTGACGTGCTCGGATACGCGCGATCTTGCCCAGGACGAGGCCGGAGCCGCACTCGAGGAACTTATCGAGGCACAGGGCTGGACGGTCGCCTCACATGTGGTCGTGCGCGATGACGTCAGCGAGATTGGTGATGCCATTGTGGAAGCCGCCGATGAGTGCCACGCCCATGTCGTGCTCACCTGCGGCGGCACGGGGCTTTCGATGCGCGATGTGACGCCCGAGGCGACGCGTGCCGTCTGCGACCGCGATGTGCCGGGTATTGCAGAGGCGATCCGTGCGTACTCCATGACCAAGACGCACCGCGCTATGCTCTCGCGCGCTATTTGCATGCAACGAGGTCATACACTTGTCGTAAACTTTCCCGGTTCTACGAAGGCCGCCCGCGAAAGCTGGGAGGCCATAGCGGACCAGCTGGAGCATGCAGCCCAAATGACAGCGGGCGGCGGACATACCAACTAAGCGGTTTACCTGCGGCGGGGCGACCTGAACGGCTGCTCCGCCTATTATTTGCGCCCAAGGGAACGGCATTCTGTAGGCATGCCTGAAACTGTATTCTCAGACGAGAATAATTTCTCAGAACCATTATTCGCACCGAAGTATAATCTAATTACAGAATAAAGCCTGCGGCGAGGTGCCCGGGTGTACCGTTCGAAAGGGTTGAACATGTTCGATATGGTTTCTCGCCGCGGATTCGTCTCGCTCTCTGCTGTCGCCGCTGCCGGCCTTGGCCTTGCCGGCTGCTCCGGCAACAAGACGTCTGAGCCGACTGGCTCCGATGCCGGTTCTGCTAAGGCATCTTCCAAGAAAGCTGTCGAGCTTCAGGTCTTCGCTGCCAACTCTCTCGAGAAGGCCCTGCCCGAGGTCCAGGAGCTCTACACCGATCAGACCGGCACCACCTTTGCCGACACGCAGTTTAAGGCCTCCGGCGACCTCGTCGAGCAGATGCGTGCCGGCGCCACGGCCGATGTGCTCATCACCGCTTCCAAGGGCACCATGGACGACGCCGAAGCCGCCGAGCTCGTCGACGCCGACACCCGTGAGGATATGTTCGTCAACGACCTCGTGATCATTCGCGCCGAGGGCTCCGACACCAAGGTCGAGGCCATCTCCGGCGTCGCGAATCTGGACGGCAAGATCGCCATTGGCGACGCCAAGACCGTCCCCGCCGGCAAGTACGCCAACCAGGCCCTGGCCTCCGTGGGCCTCTATACCGGCACCGAGGGCGACGACGGCGAGTACGCCTCCGAGATCGCCGACAAGGTGGCCCTGGCCGACAAGGTCGGCACTGCTGCGTCTTACGTCTCTACGGGCGACTGCGTGGCTGGCTTTGTCTATAGCTCCGACATCTTCCGCTACGACGGCATCGAGGAGGCCTTTGTGTGTCCCGAGGACTCGCATAAGCCCATCGTGTATCCGGGCGCTGTCGCCGATGGCTCCGAACATGCCGACGAGGCCAAGGCGTTTATCGACTTTTGCCTGTCCAGCAAGAAGGCTCAGAAGATTTGGGCTAAGTACGGCTTTGAGCTTTCCGCGTAGTGCGGCTTGGCGCGATAATTCCATCGTTTTGTGTTTCACTCCGTCCTTGTATTCGCTTGGAGCTTTTCGTGCTTAATAGATTCCGCATGCTTGTCGCCTGTGCTTTGACCTTCGCGCTTTGCTGGGTGCCGGGATTTGCGTTTGCTGGGGTCGCTGAGGACGGGGCCCAGGTTGCTGCGACCGCTCATGGGCTTTCCTATGGGATCGAGGGTTTTGAGCGGTTGGCCAAGGGGACCGCTCGTGCCATGGAGGGCCAGCCTGAGGGCTACCGGTTTCCCGTTGACGAGGACGTGGACCTTGTAGTGGCGCCCGCTACCGATCGCGTTGTGGTGTGGATATCGCCCAAGGCAGTCGAGAAGTATGGATTGGATCCGCAGGACAACGAGTGCGTATCGGGTCTCAAGGCCCTTGTCTGTGAGCTCGACAGCGCAAACTGCATGGGAGGTGCGCAGCTAGGGGACGTTGATCTTCCTTGGTATGTTACGGCGGAAACAACGTTTAATGCCGGCGGGTATACCTATGGCTTTGATGTGCGTGGTGCGGATGGGGACCGCTATGTGGTGATTGCATCGGCCTCGGGTGATGCCAAGGGCGGCGCGCGTTGGCTTGATAGCGCTCAAATGGTAGAAGCATCGTCTGTCGTGTTGCGGGATGAGCAGGGGCCCTTGACCTCTCTGGCTTCCTTTTTGGGCGACATCGACTATCGCCCGTTTTGGGTGTCCATCAAAACGAGCGGCCTTGCCCTGGTGATTGCCTTTGCACTGGGCCTGTTTGCCGCGTGGAAGACTATGGGTACCTCGAGTCGCATCAAGGGCCTGCTCGATTCGGTCTTTACGATTCCTATGGTGCTGCCGCCCACGGTCTGCGGCTTTCTGCTCCTCATGCTGTTTGGCCGCTCGACCGGAGTGGGCCAGTGGCTCATCGCGCACGGCATCTCGATCGTCTTTACCTGGCACGCGGCGGTCATTTCGGCCGTGGTGGTGTCGTTTCCGCTGGTCTACCGCACGGCGCTCGGAGCCTTTGAGAGCCTTGACACGCAGATGCTCGATGCCGCGCGAACCCTGGGATGGTCCGAGCATCGCATCTTTACCAAGCTCATGATGCCGCTTGGCTGGCCCTCGATTGCCGCCGGCGCGGTGCTTGCCTTTGCCCGCGCGATGGGCGAGTTTGGCTGCACCCTGTTCTTTGCGGGCAACTACGCCGGCATTACCCAGACCATCCCTATCGCCATCTACTTTGAGTGGATGGGCGGCAACACGTCGGTGGCCCTCTTTTGGGTCGTCGTCGTGATCGTGTTTAGTTTCCTGGTAATCCTGTTCATCAACATGTACACGGCGCATTCGCAAAAGTATCGCGAGCGGGGCCTGTCCCGCGCGGAGCGCAAGCAGGCCAAGCAGCTGGGTAGCCAGATCGATTCGCTCGACCCAGTGGGCGGCGATGCGCTGCGTATCGATCGCGAGGCGCTGGCCGAGCTCATGCGCGATGACGCCGTCTCGAAGGGAGGTCGATAGACCATGTCGCTTGTCCTGGATATCAAAAAGCGCTATCCCGGGTTTATGCTCGACATGCAGTTCGATGCCGGCGAGGAGCGTGTGGCGCTGCTCGGCGCCTCCGGATGCGGCAAGAGCTGCACCTTGCGCTGTATTGCCGGCGTGGAGACGCCCGACGAGGGCAAGATCGTCGTCAACGGCGTAACCTTCTTTGACTCGGTGGCGGGCATCAATCTGTCGCCCCAGGAGCGCAAGTGCGCCCTGATGTTTCAAAACTATCAGCTGTTCCCTAATATGACGGTGGCCGATAACGTGTGCGCCGGCGTTGAGGGTGCAGGTGACGCCGCAGCGCGCAGACAACTTGCCGAGCGCTACCTGGGCATCTTTGGACTGGCCGACTTTGCCGACCGTTATCCCGCGCGCCTCTCGGGCGGCCAGCAGCAGCGTGTGGCGCTTGCTCGCATGGTGGCGGCACACCCGGGCATTTTTATGTTCGACGAGCCCATGAGCGCGCTCGACGCGTATCTCAAGAGCGCGCTTGAGCAGAACATGCTCGACCTGTTCGACGTCTGTAACCGTACCGTGCTCTACGTGAGCCACGATATTGACGAGGCATGCCGCCTGTGCGAGCGCATTTGCGTGATGCATAACGGGCATGTGGAGGAGATCGGCTCCGTCGAGGACGTGGTCCGCCGGCCGCAAACCTTGGCTGCGCTGCGCTTGACGGGCTGCAAGAATACGAGCCGCGCGCGCAAGATCGGCGACGAGGAAGTTGAGGCCCTCGACTGGGGCATGACCTTTAACGTGGGTCGCGAGGTTCCCGATAATGTGGCGTACCTGGGTATTCGTGCGAGCTACTTCCATGTGGACAACCGCGCTGAGCGCGGTCGTAACAGCTACGATCTGCATGTGGCCCGCGTGAGCGATTCGCGTTTTGAGCGCCTGGTGCTGATGGATGTGCCGCGTGCCGATGCGCCGACGCGCCTGCAGTGGAAGGTTAACAAAGTGGGCATGCCTGTCGACGAGCTGCCGCAAGCAGGCGAGACGCTGCGCATGCATTTTGATGCCAGCAGGATCCATTTGGTTTGTCGTTAATTCGGTGGGCGATGCGGGCGAGGAGGTAGTCCTCGACCGCTTTGTTTCCACTTTACCGCTCGCCGATTTCTATATGACAAAATCTTATCAATCTGATAATTATTTATCAGACAGCGAGGTGTTCGCATCTCGCAGCTGTCGTACGCGTGTCGGCGGTATTCGTCTTGACGACGACCGTTGATATAGTTGACCTCAACTTGTAAAGGAGGGTGCGCACATGCCGCAGACGACATACATTTGCCGCGTTGCCGCGCGTGCCCTATATATCGCTCGGAGCCGCATATGAGCAGGTATGTTCACGGCTCCGGGAGAGACGACGCACAACTAAATAGTCAACCGCAAAGCAGGTTCCCCAAAATTTCGGGTTTGAGCACGGCAGGGCAATCGCCGCCCGTCGTGCATCGATACCGCTGTTATCCGTTTTTGGTTCGAGAGGGGAACCGTTATGGCTGAAGAATTTGATTTCCACCCGATGTGGGAGAGCCTCGGCATGAATCTTGCCGACCACGATATGCTGCTGGGCGCCGTGGGCCAGATGTACGGGGACATGTTCCTGTCGCAGAAGAACCGCCCCAAGTCCACGTCCTACTTGGACTTTGTGGCCACCAACATCCATAGCGGTCGCATTAAGGAGATGCTCGACAAAAAGGAGGCTGGCGAGGCCACCAAAATCGTGGGCTCGTTCTGCGTGTACGTGCCCGAGGAGATCGTGCTTGCCTGTGACGGCATTCCCGTTGGTCTGTGCTCGGGTGCCGATTGGGCAACGGACAAGGTCGAGGAGCACTTGCCGCGCAACACTTGTCCGCTTATCAAGAGCTTTGCCGGCTTTAAGCTGGGTGAGGTCTGCCCCTACATCGAGTCGAGTGACTTGGTGGTAGGCGAGAACACCTGCGATGGCAAGAAGAAGGCCTACGAGTTTTTTGCCACGCAAAAGAACATGTACGTCATGGATATTCCCAACGTGCACGACGAGTCGACGCTCGTGACCTGGAAGGCCGAGGTTAAAAAGCTCGCCACCAAGATTGAGGAAGAGTGCGGCGTCACGATTACGCCTGAGCGTCTGAAGGCCGCCATCCGCGCCGTCAATGAGAAGCGTCGCGCCCTGCAGCGCCTCGCTGCCACGCGCGCTGCCGACCCAGCGCCCATTAGCGGTCTCGACAGCCTGCTGACCGTTCAGGCCGCCTTTATGGACGACACGCCGCGTCTGACCGGAGCCATCAACGATATGGCGGCCGAGTGTGAGCAGCGTGTCGAGGCCGGCGAGGGCGTGGCGCCCAAGGGGACCAAGCGCATCCTGTACACCGGCACGCCCATGGCCGTGCCCAACTGGAAGCTGTTCAACCTCATCGAGAAGGCCGGCGGCGTTGTGGTAGGCGAGGAGTCCTGCACGGGTTCGCGCTATTACAAGGACCTGGTCGACGAGTCCGGTGAGACGGTTGACGAGATGCTCGATGCTATCGCCGAGCGCTACTTTAAGATCAACTGTGCCGTCTTTACGCCCAACGACCAGCGTATGAAGGACATTGTCCAGATGGCCAAGGACCTGCATGCCGACGGCATTGTCGACGTGGCCCTGCAGTTCTGCACGCTCTACGAGATGGAGTCGTTTGCCGTGGAGAAGGCCGCCGAGGAGGCCGGCATTCCGTTTATGCACATCACGACCGACTACGCCGGCGAGGACGCAGGCCAACTGCAAACCAGGATCGAGGCTTTCTTGGAAACCATTTAGGACTATCCGTCCCGGTGGCTTTCCCAGGTGCCCGATCTTGCCGTCAAACCGTCGCTTGCGTATCAGAAGTACGCGGCGCTCCTCTTTCACGGCAACCTCGGGCACCTGGGAAAGCCGTCTCCTTGGTCGGTTAAAAGGTTTGTTAAGGAGTTATATGTCGGAAAATATTGAACAGCCGTTGCCGCGCACGTTTGAGGAGTTCAACGAGCAACGCAAGGCGGCGTTTATTCGCGTTAAGGATTACAAGCAGGCGGGTAATCGCCTGGTCGGCTTTTTGTGCAGCTACACGCCGCTCGAGATTATCGATGCCGCGGGGGCTGCGAGCGTGGCGCTGTGCGGCACGTCCGACGAGGTGATTCCCGAGGCCGAGAAGGTGCTGCCGGCAAACCTCTGCCCGCTCATCAAGTCGACGTATGGTTTTGCCTATTCGCAAAAGTGCCCGTTTACGTACTTTAGCGACATGATCATCGGCGAGACCACCTGCGACGGCAAGAAGAAGATGTACGAGCTACTCAACGAGCTTAAGCGCACGCACATTCTGCATCTTCCGCAGGGTCGTGACCGCGCCTACGAGCGCGAGGGCTGGTACGAGGAGTGCCGTCTGCTCAAGGAGGAACTCGAGGGCTTCTACGGCATCACGATTACCGACGATGACCTACGTGCTGCCGTCCGACGCCGCAACCGTCTGCGTGCGGCGCAACTCGAGATGTTTGCCCTCCAGGCCAACCAGCCTGCGGCCATGAGCGGCGTCGACCTGATGAGCACCATGTTTGCCGGTACGTTCAGCTTTGATATCGAGGCCTATACGCAGCAGCTGGAGCAAAAGGTTGTCAAGCTGCGCGAGGCCTACGACGCGGGCGAGCGCCCGGTTGCGGCGGATGCCAAGCGCATTCTGATTACCGGCTGCCCGGTGGGCGGCGTGATTAACAAGATCGGCCGCACCATCGAGTCCAACGGCGGCGTGGTCGTGTGCATGGACGACTGCTCGGGCGAGCGTACGGCGGCCATGATGATCGACCCGGAGGCTCCCGATATCCTGCGCGCCATCGCCGACCGATACCTGGACATCAACTGCTCGGTCATGACGCCCAACGACGGTCGTATGGAAAATACACTGGCCATGTGCGAGAAGTATCACGTCGATGGCGTGGTCGAAAACGTGCTCCAGGCTTGCCACACCTTTAATGTGGAGAGTGCGCGCATGCAGGAGGCTGTCGAGGGTGCGGGCATTCCGTACATGAAGATCGAGACCGATTACAGCAACGGCGACATGGGCCAGATTGAGACCCGCATCGCCGCCTTCATCGAAACCCTCTAGCTTCCTCAGGCACCGGATCTTGCCCCTCAAACCGTCGCTTGCGTACCAAAGTACGCCGCGCTCCTCTTTCGGGGCAACCTCCGGCACCTGAGAAACCTAGAGCTAAGGCGCCTGAACGCGCCGCTGTCTTTGATGTTTGGATTAGGAGAGAGCCATGATAGGGATCGGGGTCGATATCGGGTCTACGGCGGCTAAGGCTGCTGTGGTCGATGGTGAGGGTTCGGTGGCGTGGACGTGCGTGCAGCCAACCGGGTTCTCCTCGGTCGATGCCGCCGATAGGTTGCGCGAGGCGCTCGCGGCGGCGGGCTTTGACGTTGCATCCGATTCTGCGCGTGTGGTGGCCACGGGTTACGGGCGCGTGGCTGTGCCATACGCCCACAAGGTTGTGACCGAGATTACCTGCCACGGCGCCGGTGCCGTGCGTCTGTTTGGCGATCGCGGCACGGTGATTGACGTGGGCGGCCAGGACACCAAGGTCATTCAGCTTAAAAATGGCCGCGTGGCCAAGTTTGCCATGAACGACAAGTGCGCTGCCGGCACGGGGCGCTTTTTGGAGATCATGGCCGACCGCCTAGGTATTTCTCAACAGCAGATGGCCGACCTGGCGCGTTCCGGCGAGCCTACCAAGATTTCCAGCATGTGCACGGTGTTTGCCGAAAGTGAGGTCATTAGCCTGATCGGTCGCGGTGAGCCGCGCGAGAACATCGCACGTGGCGTGATCGACAGCGTGGTCTCGCGCGTGGCGACCATGGCCGGGCAGGCCGCGGGCGCCCCGTACTACCTGACCGGTGGCCTGTGCGAGAACGCCTTCGTGGTGGAGCGGTTGGGCGAGCTGCTGGGGTCGCCGGTGACCACCTCGCCCCAGGCTCGCTTTGCCGGTGCCATCGGCGCGGCGATTCGCGCACAGGCGCTCGATTAATGCATCGGCCGTGGGCCTGCATTCATGCGTATACTGGGAGGAAATGATTGACCGATGAGAGGAGGTATCGATGGCTGACGATCAGATTAAGCTCACGTCTATGACTGCCGCGAGCGGTTGAGCCGCTAAGTTGGCTCCTGGAGCCCTCGCCCAGGTCCTGGGCGACTTACCCAATGTGCATAACGACAACCTGCTCGTGGGGTTCGATACCTCCGACGATGCGAGTGTTTTTCGTGTTGGCGAAAACCTGGGCCTCGTGCAGTCCGTCGACTTCTTCCCGCCGATGGTCGACGACCCGTTCCTGTTTGGTCAGATCGCGGCGGCCAACTCGCTGTCGGACATTTATGCCATGGGTGGACGACCGAGCCATGCCATGAACCTGCTGTGCATTCCCAGTTGCCTGGGCGTCGAGGTCGCAGGTGAGATTCTGGCGGGTGGCGCCGACAAGTGCGTCGAGGCTGGCTGCACCATCGCGGGCGGCCACACCATCAACGACGACGAGCCCAAGTACGGCCTGTCCGTGAGTGGCTTTGTCGCGCTCGACCGCATGCTCGCCAACAGCGGTGCGCGCGTGGGCGATGTCCTACTGCTGACCAAGGCGATCGGCTCGGGCATTATCACCACGGCCATTAAGGGCGTGCTCATCGAGCAGGACGAGGCCGCAGCCATGTTTGACTCGATGCGCACCCTCAACGAGGCCCCGATTCGCCTGGCCGAGGGACTCGAGCTTCACGGCTGCACCGATGTCACGGGCTTTGGCCTGATCGGGCATGCGTGCGAGATGGCCGAGGGCTCGGGCGTGCAGATTGAGCTCGCGTCGGGGGCGGTGCCGCTCTTTGACCAGGTGCTCAATATGGCGCGTCTGGGCATTATCCCTGCCGGCGCCTACCGCAACCAGGATTTCTTTGGCCCGCGCGTGGCGGCCGACGATGACCTGGAGCCGGGAATGCTGGATGCGCTGTACGATCCGCAGACCTCGGGCGGCCTGCTCATCGCGGCGCCTGCTGCCGATGTGGATGAGCTTGCGCGCCGTCTACATGCCGAGGGACGTATCGCCGCCGTCGTCGGGCGCGTGTGCGAGGCGGAGCCGGGCGGTCCTGCTGTTCGCGTTGTGCATTAAAGAAAACCGTTTGTGCGACTGCCTACTGTTCTGGGCGGTCCCTTTTGAAAGGATGTAGCTATGTCTACCAAGATTGAAGTCAATGCCATGGGCGATGCCTGCCCGCTGCCCGTCGTCAAGACGCTCAAGGCCCTCAAGCAGCTCGATGGCGAGGGCACTGTCGTGACCTCGGTCGACAACGAGACGGCCGTCAAGAACATCTCCAAGATGGCGCAGGAGAAGGGTTGCACGGCCTCGGTCGAGAAGATCTCGGACGCCGAGTGGCACGTGATTGTCGCGACCGCCGGTGCCGTGGCAGTTGCGGACCCCGAGCAGGACGGTGCCGCTTTTTGCGACGCCAGCGCCGGCAAGGGCAAGCTCGTCATTTCCGTCTACACCGACTGCATGGGCCGCGGCGACGACGAGCTGGGCCACAAGCTCATGAAGGCCTTCATTTTTGCCGTGATGCAGCAGGAGGAGCTGCCCGCGACCATGCTGTTCTATAACGGCGGCGCCAAGCTGACCGTCGAGGGCTCTCCGGTGCTCGACGACCTGAAGGGGCTGGCTGAGCAGGGCGTCGAGATTCTCACCTGCGGTACCTGCCTGGATCACTTTGGCATTAAAGACCAGCTTGCGGTGGGCGAGGTCACCAACATGTACGTGATCGTGGAGAAGATGGAGCAGGCCGTGCGCGTCGTGCGCCCGTAGCGTATTGGTTGGAGTTGCCATGAGGGAGAAACGCCCGGCGCTTGTCATCACGTTTCCCACCACGGCGGCCGCCATGGGTTGCGAGTCTCTGTGCATCGAGCGCGGCCTTCCCGGGCGAACGATTCCCGTGCCCGGGGAGGTCGCTGCCGGCTGTGGCCTGGCGTGGAAAGCGTTGCCTGCCGATGAGGAGCTGCTGCGCGGCGAGCTCGCCGCGGCGGGCGTTCCCATTGAGGGCTATACCGTGATTGATATGTGGGAGGTCGTGCGATGATCTATCTGGATAACGCGGCGACGACCATGCACAAGCCGCAGACGGTCATCGATGCCGTGGCGCAGGCGATGTGTTCGCTCGGCAATGCCGGGCGCGGTGCCACGTCGGGCGCGCTCGACGCGGCGCGCACGATTCACGGCTGCCGCGCCAAGCTTGCGCGCTTGCTGGGCTGCCCGAGGGCGGACCATGTGTGCCTTACGCCTAATTCCACGGCCGCGCTCAACACCGCCATCAATGGCGTGGTGCGTCGCGGCGAACGCGTGGTCACGACGGTGCTCGAGCACAACTCCGTGTTGCGTCCGCTCAACCGCCTGGCGGCAGAGCAGGGCGTGACCGTTGAGCATGCGGGCTGCGACGCGAACGGTGCGCTCGACTACGAAGAGCTTGAGCGGCTGGTGACGCCGGGCACACGTGCCGTGGTGGTGACGCACGCCTCCAATGTGACCGGCAACGCGGTCGACATTGCGCGCGTGGCGGCCTTGGCACATGCCGCGGGTGCGCTTGTGATCGTCGATGCCTCGCAGTCTGCCGGTACGGCGCATATCGATATGCAGGCCATGGGGCTCGACGTGGTGTGCTTTACCGGCCACAAGGGGCTCATGGGCCCGCAGGGCACCGGCGGTCTGGCCGTGGCGGAGGGCGTCGACGTGGCGCCCTGGGCCATGGGCGGCACGGGCGTGCACAGCTTCGATGCGTTACAGCCCATGGAGTGGCCCACGCGCCTGGAGGCGGGCACGCTCAACGGCCACGGTGTCGCCGGCCTTTCTGCCGGCCTCGACTTTATCGAGGCCCAAGGTGGGGTCGAGGCGATTGCGGCGCATGAGCGAGCACTGGCGGATCGCTTTCTCGCTGGCGTGCGCGAAATCCCGGAGATCAAGCTCTACGGTGCCTTTGACCAGCCCGTGCGCTCGGCGATCGTTTCACTCAACGTGGGTGATATCGACTCTGCCGAGATCTCGGACGCGCTCATGCAAGGGTGGGGGATTGCGACGCGCCCCGGTGCCCATTGCGCTCCGCTCATGCACCGTGCGCTGGGGACCGAGCGCCAGGGTGTCGTCCGCTTCTCGTTTGGGTATTTCAACACGGATAAGGAAGTCGACATCGCGATTGACGCTTTGCGCGATTTAGCCTGCTAAAGCGTATATACTTGCGGGACGAGTGTTTTTGCCCGTCCCGTTTTTGTTTCGACCCGAAAGGTGTGCCTATGGCCTCATCCGCCCCGCGTGGTTTGCGCTCCGACCATGTCGTTACCGTCGGCATTGCGTTGTTCTCGATGCTCTTTGGCGCCGGTAACCTCATTATTCCGCCGCTGCTGGCGCTGCAGGCAGGTTCTGCCACGCCGGTTGCCATGATCGGCTTTTTGATTGCCGCTATCGGTCTGCCTGTTATGGGCTTTATCGCCGTGGCGCTTGCCGGAACGGCGCGCGAGCTTGCTGGCCGCGTGCACCCCAAGTTCGGCGAATTCTTCGTTGCGGCGGTGTATCTGGCCATCGGCCCGTGCCTGGCTATTCCGCGCACGAGCTCCACGGCCTTCGAGATGCTGGTGCCGCTGTTGCCCGAGGGCGTCTCGCTCGGCACGGCGCGCCTGGTGTTTGCCGTCGGCTTCTTTGTCGTCGCGTTTGCGCTCACGCTGCGCCCGGGCGTCATCACACACGTGCTCGGCCGCATTACGGGCCCCGCGCTCATTGCGCTCATCGTGCTGGTCGTTGGTGCTGCCGTGATCTCGCCGCTGGGTCCCGCTGCCGCGCCGCAGGCCCCCTACGATGCAGGCGCTGCCGTGCAGGGCTTTCTGACTGGCTATCAGACCATGGACCTGCTCGCGTCGCTCGCCTTTGGCATCATCATCGCCGAGACCATCCACGAGTTGGGTGTTACCGATGACAAGCGCGTGGCCTTCGAGATTTCGCGTTCCGGTGTGATCGCCGGCGTACTCATGGCCATCATCTACTGCGGCTTGGGCCTTGCCGGTATGCAGCTCGGCACCGTGATGCCCGACGCTACCAACGGCGCCGCCATCCTCGCCCGTTCGGCCTCCATGCATTTTGGGCTTGCCGGCACGGTCGTGGTCTTCGCCATCTTCTTCCTCGCCTGCATGAACGTGTGCATCGGCCTCATCAGCTGCTGCTCGCGTTACTTCTGCGAGACGTATGTGGTCGAAGGGGGAGCGGAGGCCTCTGAGGAGGCCATGCGCCGCCCCTTTGCGGTTCTCGCCTTTGTGTTCGCAGCGTTTTCGTGCGTGCTCTCCAACGTGGGTCTCGACGTGATCCTCATGTTCTCGGTGCCTATGCTCAACGCCTTGTATCCCGTTGCCATCGTGCTGGTACTGATGGGCCTGGTGCACGGCTTTTGCGACGCTCATCCGCAGGTGTGGGTCTGGGTTGGCGGTGTGGTCGCGGTGCAGAGCGTGATCACCTCGGTCCGCGACGCATTCTTTGCGGGCGCGTGGTTGCCGTTCGATGCGCTGCCGCTGGCGGATATCGGTGCCGCGTGGGCGCCGGTTGCCGTGGTGGCATTTGTGATCGGTCTGCTCCATAGTCGTTTTGTCGCACATTCGAGGAGCTAAGGCATCAATGCTTGCACAGGCGGGGAGTCTCCCCTATAATTTCCTTCGCTTTGGGACACGCAAGGTTTAGACCTTAGCTGCTCAACACCTTCGGGACGTGGCGCAGTTTGGTAGCGCGCCTGCTTTGGGAGCAGGATGTCGCAGGTTCAAATCCTGTCGTCCCGACCATATCTTGCGGGCGTAGTTCAATGGTAGAACCCCAGCCTTCCAAGCTGATGACGCGGGTTCGATTCCCGTCGCCCGCTCCATGCTATTTACAGGTCAGAGGTACGTTTACTTCTGGCCTGTTTTGTTTTTGTCCACCCCAGCGGGACATGTTCATGAGCAACGCTTGTCCCATATCGTAAGAAAGTAGTGATTGCCATGGCACAGAGTAAGGCAGAATACCCCACCCCCGATTGTCTGGCGCCCGCCGCGATCGAGGCGAAGACCGAGGCTGCCGGCGTTACCAAGGCCAACCTGCCGGTCTCGAAGGCCTTTTTGCTCGCCATGTTCGCCGGAGCGTTTATCGCCTTCGGCGGCCTGTTCTTCACGGTCTTTCTGAGCGATCCCACGCTTGGCTGGGGCGCCCAGCGCTTCGTGGGCGGTCTTGCTTTTTGCCTGGGACTGGTGCTCGTGCTCATTTGCGGCGCGGAGCTGTTTACCGGTAACTCGCTTATGGTATGCGCGCTTAAGAGCAAAAAGATTACGCTCGTCCAGATGTTCAAGGCTTGGGCTGTTGTGTGGATCGGCAACTTTGCCGGCGCCCTGTTCGTTGTCTTTTTGATTTACATGGCAGCTATTTATAAGCTCAACGGCGAGGCCGTCGCCAATACCATGGTGAGCGTCGCCGCCGGTAAGGTTGCGATCGACGCCGTTACCATCTTCTTCCGCGGCATTTTGTGCAACATCTTTGTCTGCCTGGCCGTATGGATCGGCACTGCCGGCAAGACCGTGGTCGACAAGGTCGTGGGCATTTTGCTGCCCATCGCTGCCTTTGTGGCCTGCGGTTTTGAGCACTGCGTCGCCAACATGTACTTTTTGCCCATGGGTATTTTGATGCACTCCTGCGGCTATGGAGCCGATGTCGCTGGCGCCGATGCCCTCAACGCTGCCGGGTTGGCGCTCAACCTTACGGTCGCCACGCTGGGCAATATCGTGGGTGGCGCCCTGATCGTGGCGCTGGGCTACTGGTTTATCTACGCCAACAAAGAGTCCTAAAGGACCCAACCCATAACCGACCAAAAAGGGACAGGTTTATTTTGGCAGGTTTTGAGCGAGGCGCTGCGCCGTCTTGTCACGAGCTGCCATAATGGACCTGTCCCTTTTTGCATGTGCGTTGCCGCATTTTGCTGCTGACGACAAAGGGGACCCGCTTTTTATTGAACATGTCGAAAGGCTTTCCATGAGCGACTGCGAATCCATGCCTGCCGAGGTGCGCGACCGCCTGCGCTCCATTCCCGCCGTTCACGAGCTGCTGGCCGAGTGGCCGGTCATGAAGGCTGCCGGCGATGCGGGCGACATGATTGTGCGCGAGGCGATTGATGCCGAGCTCGATGCCGAGCGCGAGGCGATTCGCTCTGGCGTCCCCGCTAGGAATAAGCGCGAGCTCGCCTTGGCCATCGAGCAGCGGTGCCACCGACTGTCGCTGCCGACCCTGCGCCCTGCCGTCAACGCGTCGGGCGTTGTGATTCACACCAATCTGGGCCGTGCTCCGCTTGCTCCCGCAGCGGTGCAGGCGGTGGCCGATGTCGCCCGCGGCTACAGCACGCTTGAGTATGACGTCGCGACCTGTGCCCGTGGGGGCCGCAAAGAGCATGCCGCGCGTCTGCTGCGCACGCTCACGGGGGCGCAGGACGCCCTGGTTGTCAACAACAACGCCGCGGCGGTGCTGCTGGTGCTTGCCGCGCATGCAAGCGGCAAAGAGGTCATCGTGAGCCGTGGCGAGCTTGTCGAGGTGGGCGGCAGCTTCCGCATTCCCGATATCATGGCGGCTTCGGGTGCCAAGCTTGTCGAGGTGGGCTCCACCAACCGCACGCATCTGGATGATTACCGAAGCGCCATTACGCCCAATACGGCGATGATCTTTAAAGTTCATCCTTCTAACTACCGTATCGAGGGTTTCCACGAGGAGGTTTCCGCGGCGGAGCTTTCTGCGCTGGCGCATGAGCACGGGCTGTTACTGTACGAGGACCAGGGCTCGGGCGCTTTGCTTACAGATGAGGTGCTCGTCGATGCTGGGGAGAAGCCCACGCCCGCCTCGCTTTGCGCCGGCGTTGACGTCGTCTCGTGCTCGGGCGACAAGCTGCTCGGCGCCTCGCAAGCGGGCATTATTCTCGGTAGCGCCCAGGTAATCGCCGCCTGTGCCTCGCATCCGCTTATGCGCGCGCTTCGCCCCGGCAAGCTCACGCTCGCGGCGCTCGAGGCCACTTTGCGCCTGTATGTGACCGGATCCGATACAGCGCGTCGGGAGATCCCGGTGCTCAACATGCTTTCCGGCGCGCCGGCTCCGCTCGAGCGTCAGGCCAAGCGCCTGCATGACCGCATGCTGCGCAAGCTTCGCGAGTCTCAGTGTGAGGAGGCGGTGGAGCTGCAGGTTGTCGAGGGCGTGTCTGCTCCGGGCGGCGGTTCGCTGCCGACCGTCGAGCTCCCAACTTTTTGCGTTGCCGTCTGTCCCGTCGATGGGCGTCTATCCGCCGATGGCCTAAAGCGCGCTATGGTACAGGAGCCCGATACGCCGGTTGTGACGCGCGTGCGGCACGACCAGGTGCTTTTTGACGTTCGCACGCTTTTGCGCGACACCGACCTTGACCTGTGTGCGTCTGCGTTGGCGGATGCCGTGCGGGCAGGTTTGCGTCGATGACCGCGCGCGAGCTTGTCGAATGTCCCGTTATCGTCGGAACGGCAGGACACGTCGACCACGGAAAGTCGGCCCTTATCGAGGCGCTGACCGGCAAAAATCCCGACCGTCTGGAGGTCGAACGGCGCCGAGGCATGACCACTGAGCTCGGCTTTGGCGAGCTCGAGCTTCCCAGCGGCAAGCTTGTCGGCTTGGTCGACGTACCCGGGCATGCGCACTATCTGCGCGCCATGGTGCAGGGCGCCACCGGCGTGGACGTTGCGTTGCTGGCGGTTTCGGCCGTTGAGGGCGTGATGCCGCAGACGCGAGAGCACGTGTACGTGTTGGAGCTGTTGGGCGTGAGGCACCTCGTGGTGGCGCTCACGATGCGCGATCTGGCCGATGACGAGACGGCGGAGCTCGCCGAGCTCGACGTGATGGACTTCCTCAGCGATACCGTCTTTGCCGATGCGCCCGTGGTGCCTGTTTCCTCGCGCACGGGCGTGGGCATCGAGGACGTTCGCCTTGCCCTCGATGCCGCCATCGACTCTTTCCTGGCCGATGCCGCATCCCGCCCGGTGCGCCCCGGTCTGGCCCCGCGCCTGCCCATCGACCGCTGCTTCACCATCAAGGGATCCGGGACGGTCGTCACGGGCACGCTTCACGATGCCCCCGTAGCGGTGGGCGACGAGCTCGTCTCATGTCCCGCGGACGTGCGCTGCCGCGTGCGCGCGATTCAGGTGCATGGTGATACTCCTCGGGCGTTGCCCGGACAGCGCGCGGCGCTCAACATCGTGGGCGACGGTGCGGGCGACCTTCCGCGTGGCGAGGTCCTCTGCGGGTCTGGTGCCGAGGGCTCGACGCTCAGGCTCATCGCCCGCTTCACGTATCTGGGGCGCGAGGGCACCAAGCCCGCGCCCTTCGAGTCCGGTACGCGCGTGCATGTGATGGCGGGCACGGCGGAGGTCCTCGGCCGAATCATGCTGATGGAGGGTGAGGGTCCTATTGAGGCTGGCGAGACCCGCATCGTGCAGGTCCGTCTGGAGGAGCGCCTTCCCGTGCGATCGGGCGACGGCCTCATTGTGCTCGCGTTCTCGCCGGTGGTGCTTATCGGCGGCGGTCGTGTTCTTCTTTCGCGGTGTCGCCGCTCGCGCGTCCTCTCCGCGGGCGAGTGCGCGCTGCTCGGGGCCCTGGATGCCGACGACCGCGCCGCCGCCGTTGCCGCATGGTTGGGGCTGCAGCGCCTGCCCGTGTCTGCCGCGGCCGCAGCCCGTGCTCTCGATCTTTCGGGTGCCGAGGCGGCTGCGCTCCTGCACGGGGCGGTTTCCTCGGGTGACGCCGTGGCGCTTCGTGCCGAGCGCTCGACCGAGGAGCTCTATGCCGCCCCCGCTGTGCTCGATGCCGCCCTCGCCACGCTCTCCGTCACGCTGGCCGCCATGCACGGGGCCGCGCCCAAGCAGACGGGTTTCACGCCGGGCGAGGTCGCGCATGCCGCCTGGCCGACAGCGGGCGAAGACGTCGCGTCCGCGCTCGTTCTCGAGGGCTGTGCGCGCGGCGTGTGCACCGTCGACGGTGCCGAGGTGTTCGACCCGCACTCTGCCGCTGCGGCGATACGTGTGGTGCGCGAGGCGAGCCAGCGCATCGTGGCCGCCCTCGACGAGGCGGGTCTCGGTGCGGCGACGCTGCCCGAGGTGGGTGAGCGTCTGCAGCTCGATCGCGACACCATGACGCGTGCCCTGCGCGAGCTTTCGCTCAACCGCGCGATCGTTAAGATCGAACGCGACGTTGCCTTGTCTGCCGCCGCCGAGGCCCATGCACGTGAGGTCGTCGCCGCGGCTATCGAGGCTGCTGGCGGCGTTGCCACGACGAGTGTGCTGCGCGAGGCCTTAGGCGTGTCGCGCAAACGAGCCATTAGCATCTTGGAGCACCTGGATGCGGTGCGTTTTACGACGCTCAACAAGGAGGCCGGCGGTCTCAGATCCCTGCGCTAGGGCTCCGAATCGCCGCTCGCCACAAAACCGGCCTATCTACTACGTTTAAGTGACTACCCTCGACCATTTCAAAAACCGCAAAAACAAAACCGCAGGTAGATGACTTGCCGATGTTACGAAAAAGTGGGTATGGTTTACCCTTGCTGGTTAAACGTAGTAGATGGGCCGTTTTCGTGGCGCGACACTGCGCGTTTGGTAAAATACCGCCACGTTTGGGAACGGATGGGCTCCGGTGGGCCCCGCGGTCCTCAAAACCGTTGTGAGGCGTGCAAAACGTCTTGGATGTGTTCGATTCACATACGTTCCCGCCAACGCATCCTGCCAACCGCCACAAAGGTGCCTGTCCTCTTTGTGGTGGTATGGACCACGTGGACGAAACAGCTTCGAAACACGCAATTTGTACGTCAGCTGTTCAAAAACGCTTCTACCTGCATCGTAATCAAAATGAAACATCCGCCCGCGGTCTTATTCGTAACTTTGCCGCAACAGTGCGATATTATCCATACTCGATAAAGCTCGCGGCGCATGGGGCGCCGCGAACGACACCTTTCTTTTCCATCAATTGGAGGAAGCATGAGCTACACGCAGAAAGTTCTCGACGAGCTCAAGGCCCGCTATCCCGAGCAGCCTGAGTTCATCCAGGCCGCGACCGAGATCCTCGGCACCATCCAGCCGGCGCTCGACGCCCATCCCGAGTACGAGGAGGCCGCCCTGCTTGAGCGCCTCGTCGAGCCCGAGCGCATCGTTATGTTCCGTGTCCCCTGGGTCGATGACCGGGGCAAGGTTCAGGTCAACCGCGGCTACCGCGTCGAGTTCAACTCTGCCATTGGACCCTACAAGGGCGGCCTGCGCTTTAACCCGACGGTCACCCTTGGCATGCTCAAGTTCCTGGGCTTGGAGCAGATCCTCAAGAACAGCCTGACCACCCTTCCCATGGGCGGCGGCAAGGGCGGCTCCGACTTTGACCCCAAGGGCAAGTCCAACAACGAGATAATGCACTTCTGCCAGTCCTTCATGACCGAGCTCTATCGCCATATTGGCCCCAACACCGACGTTCCCGCCGGCGACCTGGGCGTTGGCGGCCGCGAGGTTGCCTACATGTTCGGTCAGTACAAGCGCCTGACCAACGAGTGGACCGGCGTCCTTACCGGCAAGGGCCTCTCCTTTGGCGGCTCGCTCGCCCGTACCGAGGCCACCGGCTACGGTCTGGTCTACTTTGTGGACGAGTACCTCAAGAGCCGCGGTGAGTCCTTCGAGGGCAAGAACGTCGTCGTTCACGGCTCCGGTAACGTCGCCATCTACGCGGTCCAGAAGGTCGCCCAGCTCGGCGGCAAGGTGCTGGCCTGCTCCGATACCCACGGCTGGGTCGAGGATCCCGACGGCATCGACTACTCCGTGCTCGAGCACGTCTACAACCAGAAGCGCTCCGGCCACGACAAGGGCGTCACGCTCGCCATGTACGTTGACGAGAAGCCCGGTGCCGTGTGGCACGAGGGCGACGGCCGCGGCGTGTGGGAGCTGCCCTGCGACATCGCGCTGCCCTGCGCTCGCGAGAACACGCTGCTGCTCGAGGACGCCCAGGCGCTCGTCGCCAATGGCTGCAAGGTGGTCGGCGAGGGCGCGAACATGCCCACGACCATCGAGGCCACGACCTACTTCCAGGAGAACGGCGTCGCCTTTATGCCCGGTAAGGCTGCCAACGCCGGCGGCGTGCTCGTGTCCGGCCTCGAGATGAGCCAGAACGCCGAGCACCTGTCCTGGACCTTCGAGGAGGTCGACGGCAAGCTCGAGCAGCTCATGCGCGGCATGTTCCACAACGTGGACGACACCGCCAAGGAGTATGGCCAGGAGGGCAACTTTGTCATGGGCGCCAACATCGCCGGCTTCCTGAAGGTCGCCGACGCCATGCTCGCTCAGGGCGTCTGCTAAATTCAGCTTGACATAGCTCCGTACAGCACCCGCTGATGCGCTAAGGCTCCCGACCATATCGGCCGGGAGCCTTTTTCTATGGTGGTGAGGGTCGTGCGCCCTCGTTTGGTACACTTAGAGGTACTGGACAAGTAAAGAGATGGGGGAGAACGTGCTCAAGTTCGGTACCTACGTCCGTGTTGGAAACGCGGCCGAAGCCTATGAGCTCTTGCAGAAAAACCGCAACAACAAGATTGTGGGCGGCGGCATCTGGATGCGCCTTGGTTCACGTCGCGTGGCGACGGCGATTGACCTTTCGGCCTGCGGACTCGATCAGATCGAGGAGACCGAGACCGAGTTTCGCATCGGTGCCATGTGCACCCTGCGCCAGCTCGAGCGTCATGCCGGGCTCAACGCGCTTGTCAATAATGTCTTTGAGTTCGCCGTCCACGACATCGTGGGCGTGCAGCTGCGCAACACCGCCACGGTGGGCGGCAGCATCTACGGCCGCTTTGGCTTCTCGGACGTTCTCTCCGCCTTTTTCGCGCTCGATTCCTATGTTGAGCTGACGGGCGCCGGTCGCGTGCCGCTCGCGGAGTTCGTGGATATGGGCTATGTGCGCGACGTGATCGAGCACGTCGTGGTCGTCAAGCATGATTACCGCGCGAGCTACGAGGCCGTGCGCAAGGCCGCGACCGACTTCCCCTCGCTGAACGTCACCGCCGCCTGGTGGGACAACACCTGGCACGTCACCGTGGGCGCCCGCCCGCTGCACGCGACTCTGCTGCAGGGCGAGGCGTGCGGCCTGGTGAACGAGCATCCTTCCGAGGACGAGCTTCGCGCCCTGGCCGCATCCGTGCGCTCGCTGAGCTACGGCACCAACCTGTGGGGCTCGGCCGACTACCGCCGCCGCATCTCTGCCCCGCTCGCCATCCAGGCTGTGCGCCGTGCCGCCGGCATCGAGCTTTCGGCCGCGCTTGCCCGCGAGCTCGAGACCGTGCAGATCCCCAAGTTCGCCACGGACGAGTATTCCTGCCGCCGCGTGCCCGGCGTCGATTCTAGCGAGGTGCGCTAATGGCTGCCAAACTCATCGATCTTTCCTTTACGCTCAACGGCCGTAAGGTCAAGGTTCAGATTGCCCCCGACACCATGCTCTTTGCACTGTTGCGCGAGCAGGGCTGCTCGTCGGTGCGCTGCGCCTGCGAGACCACCAACTGCGGCCTGTGCACGGTGTGGCTCGACGGCGACCCGGTGCTGAGCTGCTCGGTTCCCGCCGCGCGCATCGAGGGCCGCTCCATCACCACGCTCGAGGGCCTCAAAGCCGAGTCCGAGGCGCTTGCCCGTGCGATGGCTGCCGAAGGCGCCGAGCAGTGCGGTTTTTGCGCCCCCGGCCTCATCATGAACGTGCTGGCGCTTGCACGCGCCGCCAAGGAGGACCCGAGCCTCGTCGCCACGCGCGAGGAACTCTCACGCCAGCTCGCCGGCAACCTCTGCCGTTGCAGCGGCTATGAGAGCCAGCTGCGCGCCATCGTCCGCTTTCTTAACGAGTCCGGCGTGCATGTGGGCTTTGAGATGCCCGAGCTGCCGGTCAACGACACCAGCTGCGACGGTGTCTCGTACAAGCAGATCACCCATAAGCAGCCCAAGAAGGACTCGAAGGCGCTGCTCGAGGGCCGTCCCGTCTACACGGGCGATATGGTGCCCGCCGGCGCCCTGATCGTCAAACTCAAGCGCAGCCCCTATGCCCGCGCCAAGATCCGCTCCATCGATACGTCGCGCGCCCTGAAGGTGCCCGGCGTTGTGGGCGTCTACACTTACGAGGACGTGCCCAAGCGCCGCTTTACTATCGCCGGTCAGAGCTATCCGCAGCCGAGTCCCTACGACCGCCTGATTCTCGAGAACCTTGTGCGCTACCAAAACGAGGAGGTGGCGATCGTCGCTGCCGAGACCGAGGAGGCTGCCGACAAGGCGCTCAAGCTCATCAAGGTCGACTATGAGGTGCTCGAGCCCCTGCTCGACTTTACCCAGGCACTCGATAACGATATCGTGGTCCACCCCGAGGGCGACGTGACCTTTATGTTCCCGCAGGGCGGCGATGTCCCACGCAACCTGGTGTGCAGCGGTACCAGCGATTTTGGCGACCTGGACGAGGCCTTCGCCCAGAGCGACATCGTCTTTGAGCGCACCTACACCAGCCAGGCCACGCAGACCGCGCCCATGGAGACCTTCCGCGCCTTCGCGACGACCGACGCGTTTGGGCGCATCTCCGTGACCACCTCGACGCAGGTGCCCTTCCACGTGCGCCGCATGGTCGCGCAGTCGCTCGACATTCCGCAGTCGCAGGTGCAGGTCATTAAGCCGCGCATCGGCGGCGGCTTTGGCTCCAAGCAGACGGGCTGCTGCGAGATCTTCGTGGCGTTCGTCACCCAGCAGACTGGCCGTCCGAGCTACTGCTGCTACACCCGCGAGGAGACCATCACCGCGGGCAACTCGCGCCACCAGATGCAGATGACCGTCAAGTTGGGCGCCATGAACGACGGCACCATCACGGCCATCGACCTGCACACGCTGTCCAACGCCGGAGCGTACGGCGAGCACGCCACCACGACGATCGGCCTTTCGGGCCACAAGAGCCTGCCGATTTACAACCATGTGAAGGCGAGCCGCTTTAGCTGGGACGCTGTCTACACCAATACCAACCGCGGCGGCGCGTATCGCGGCTACGGTGCCACCCAGGGCCAGTTTGCCGTGGAGAGCGCCGTTAACGAGCTCGCCGACATGCTGCACATGGACCCCGCCGACCTGCGCCTTAAGAACATCGTGCGCGAGGGCGAGATCATGCCGCAGTACTACAACGAAAAGCTCAACGCCTGCGCACTCGACCGCTGCCTGCTGCGCGCGATGGACATGATCGGTTGGCGCGACAAGCCGCTGGCCGTCGACCTGGGCGACCGCGTGCGTGCTCTGGGCTGTGCGCTCACCATGCAGGGCTCGGGCATTTCCAATGTCGACATCGCCGGCATCGATATGCGCCTGGAAGAGGACGGCTTCATTACCATCGGCACCGGCGCTACCGATAACGGCATGGGCGTCGACACGATCCTGGCGCAGATTGCCGCCGAGGAGCTGGGCGTGGAGAGCTCGCTCATCGTGGTACGCGGCGTGGACACCGACGTGTCGCCGTTCGACGCTGGCTCGTACGCGAGCTCGGGCACGTACGTGACGGGCCTTGCCGCCAAGAACGCCGCGACCGAGCTGCGTGAGAAGATTTGTGCCAAGGCCGCCCAGATGTGGGATGTGGACGCCGTCGACGTGGTCTTCGACGGCCAGTACGTGCGCCTGTCCGACGAGCGTGCCGCGCGCGAGCAGAACCGCTACCTCACGCTGCGCGACTTTGCCAACCTGTGCGTCAAGAACATCGCGGGCGGCGACGCGCTCACCTCGCATGCTTCTGCCTGCCTGCCCGTTTCGCCTCCGCCGTTTATGGCCGGCATTGCCGAGGTCGAGGTCGACAAGGCCACCGGTAAGGTGACTGTGGTGGACTACGCGGCGGCTGTGGACTGCGGCACCGTGATCAACGAGGCACTCGCGCGCGTCCAGGCCGAGGGCGGCATTGCCCAGGGCATCGGCCACGCGCTCTACGAGATCGTCGAGCACGACGACCGCGGCCGCCTGCGCACCGGCAACTTTATGAGCTACAAGCTGCCCACGCGCCTGGACATCGGCAGTATTCGCGTGGCCTTTGAGCCGAGCTACGAGCCGACGGGCCCGTTTGGCGCCAAGTCGATCGGCGAGGTCGTCATTAACACGCCGCTCGCCGCCGTGGCCTCGGCCGTGGCACACGCCACCGGCCACCAGGTGCGCTCGCTGCCGATCACGCCCGAGAAGGCCCTGCTGGGGGAGTAGCGGGTCGGCGAACAAGTCGTAATGGGCGGGGCGGGGCAACTCGCCCCGCCTTTCGCACTCGTGGTGAGGTCGTGAGCCTGTAAAACGTGTGCGTGCGCTTGTCGTTCGTATCTGCTATCATTCCTAGTCTGTGCGCTCATGCGGGCGTGGCGGAATTGGTAGACGCGCCAGATTTAGGTTCTGGTGGGATTCCCGTGAAGGTTCGAGTCCTTTCGCCCGCACCAACGCATCTGCGTCGGCTTCGGCCGTCGCGACTCTTTGTTGCATAAAGGTACCAGCACCTCAGATAAGCTGGGCAGTATGAGGAGGAACGTGTTGAACATCACCGCTTCTGACGTCAAGGACGCCAAGCTCACCGCTACGGTCACCATCCCGGCCGCCGACGTCGACGCCGCGATCAAGAAGGCCTACAAGGACACCGCCAAGAAGTACCGCTTCCCGGGCTTCCGTGCCGGCAAGGCTCCCCGTCCGGTCATCGATTCCGCTCTTGGCGCCGAGGCTACCCTCGCTCAGGCCACCAACGACCTGATCGCCGCCAACGAGCCCGCCGTCCTCAACGAGCTGGACATCGTCCCCACCAAGAGCGGTGACTACAAGGAGCTCGACCTCGCCAAGGATCACGAGGACTACACCTACACCGTCGAGTTCTCCCTGCGTCCCGCCGCTGAGCTCTCCTCCTTCGACGCTGTCGAGATCGAGATGCCCCCTGCGGAGGTCACCGAGTCCGAGATCAACAACCAGGTCGAGATGCTCCTCAACTACCGTGCCACCTTCGAGGATGTCGAGGGCCGCGCTGTCGAGTCCGAGGACTACGTTACCGTCGACCTCAAGGCCGTCGAGAACGCCGACAACTTTGCCGCCGAGGGCCGTATGCTCATCGCCGGTAGCGACAGCAACCCCGCCGAGTTCAACGAGGCTCTGATCGGCGCCAACGTTGACGACGTCAAGTCCGTCACCTGGACCGACGAGGCCGAGGAGGGCGAGGAGGCCGAGACCCACACCGTCGAGGTCACCGTCAAGGGCATCAAGGTCCGCAACACCCCCGAGCTCACCGACGAGCTCGTCAAGTCCGACTTTGGCTTCGACAGCATCGACGCCATGCGCGACGCCATCAAGATTGAGATTGAGCAGGACAAGGCTTCCCGCCTGCCGGCCGAGAAGGAGAACCGTTGCGTCTCCGCTCTCGCCGAGCGTCTGCAGCTCGACGAGATGGACGCCGACTACGAGCAGTCCGTCTTTGAGGAGCTTGGCCAGAACTTCCTGTCCAACCTCGCTGCCCGCGGCATGACGCTCGACACCTGGCTGCCCGCTTCCGGTCTGACCATGGAGCAGTTCATCGGCGACCTGCATAAGCAGGCCAACGACGTTGCCCGTGAGTCCCTGGCTCTGGACGCCCTCGCGCGTGAGCTCAAGATTGAGGTCACCGAGGACGACATCAACGCCGAGTTCGAGAAGGCCGGCGTCAAGGACGTCGAGGCTTCCAAGGCCGAGTTCATCGCCGATGGCCGCATGCCTGCCGTCCGCGAGTCCATCCGTCGCTCCAAGGCCGTCGACCACCTGGTCGAGAACGCCAAGGTGACCGAGGTCGACGAGACCGCCAAGGACGCCGAGTAATTCTCGCCACCTTGCCCGCGAGCGCATGTATGTGCCCGTGATGGGGTAAAGTTAATAGCCGGTTATCCGGTTGCTTCGTACGGTGCCAGCCAATGCATAGCATGCGGGCACCGTACGTTTATCTAGAACCAATTTGGTCCGCAAGAGAGAAATGGAGATGCGTATGATCGCTAAGTTCGATTCCGCCCTCGTGCCATACGTTATCGAGCAGACGCCGCGCGGCGAGCGCAGCTACGATATCTATTCGCGCCTGCTCAACGACCGCATCATCTTCTTGGGCGAGGAGATCAACTCCGTCAGCGCCAACCTGGTCGTTGCCCAGCTGCTGCATCTTGAGAGCCAGGATGCCGAGAAGGATATCTCGCTCTACATCAATTCGCCCGGTGGCGAGGTTTACTCCGGCCTGGCGATTCTTGACACCATGAACTTCATCAAGCCGCAGGTCTCCACCATCTGCGTCGGTATGGCCGCGTCCATGGCCGCCGTGCTGCTTTCGGCCGGCGCTAAGGGCAAGCGCTTCTGCCTGCCGCACTCCAAAGTCATGATTCACCAGCCCAGCGGCGGTGCCCAGGGTCAGCAGACCGAGATTGAGATTGTGGCCGAGGAGATCAAGA
The DNA here is from genome assembly GCA_902490405.1 of uncultured Collinsella sp. Taxonomy (GTDB): domain Bacteria; phylum Actinomycetota; class Coriobacteriia; order Coriobacteriales; family Coriobacteriaceae; genus Collinsella. The sequence goes on along the minus strand of CABUDS010000005.1, from coordinate 7,797 downwards.
AGACCCGCCGCGAGCTCAACCAGATCTTGTCCGATGCCTCGGGCCAGCCCATCGAGAAGGTCCAGGCCGATACCGAGCGCGACAACTACCTGACCGCCGCCGAGGCCCTCGACTACGGCCTGATTGACCGTATCGTCACCTCGCGAGATCTCGCCGCGAAGGATGCCTAGGATGGCAGGTAACATGCAGGACAACTTTGACGAGAACGGCAACCCCATCCGCTGCTCCTTTTGCGGAAAAGAGCAGGGCCAGGTCCGTCGCCTCGTAAAGGGCCCGACCAACATCTTTATCTGTGACGAGTGCGTCGCCGCCTGTTCCGAGATCCTTGAGGAGTCGCTGGCTTCGGACTTTATGGACGCTGCCCGCAACGGCAAGCTGCCGGGCTTCCTCAACGACCACGGCCAGGCTGCATCCCAGCCCGCCGTGGACCCCGAGGCCGAGGGCTTTGAGCTCGAGGACGACCGCCAGGTCATCACGCACGTGCCGACGCCGCACGAGATCTATGACGAGCTTTCGGCCTATGTCATGGGGCAGGAGGACGCCAAGCGCGCCATGTCGGTGGCCGTGTACAACCACTATCGCCGCGTGATCGAGGGCGGCGCCGCGGTGTCCGCTTTTGACGACAGCATGGGCTCGCAGTTCGACACCGATATGGACGAGGTGGAGCTCGCCAAGTCCAATATTTTGCTGCTCGGTCCCACCGGTACCGGTAAGACCCTGCTCGCCCAGACGCTCGCCCGCATTCTCGAGGTGCCGTTTGCCATCGCCGACGCCACCGCGCTTACCGAGGCCGGTTACGTGGGCGAGGATGTGGAGAACATCCTGCTCAAGCTCATCAACGCCGCTGATGGCGACATTGAGCGCGCTCAGGTGGGCATTATCTACGTGGACGAGATTGACAAGATTGCCCGCAAGGCCGAGAACCTCTCCATTACCCGCGATGTCTCGGGCGAGGGTGTGCAGCAGGCGCTGCTTAAGATTCTTGAGGGCACGGTGGCCAGCGTTCCGCCTACCGGTGGCCGCAAGCATCCCCAGCAGGAGCTGCTGCAGATCGACACGACTAACATCCTGTTTATCTGCGGCGGTGCCTTTGTGGGTCTGGACAAGATCATCGCCGACCGCGTGGGCAACAAGGGCGTGGGCTTTAACTCCGAGATCGCCGGCCCCACCTCGGTCGACGAGAACGACCTGCTGCGTCAGGTGCTCCCGCAGGACCTCAACGCCTTTGGCATGATCCCCGAGTTCGTGGGCCGTACGCCCGTTGTCACCCAGACGCAGGCGCTCGACGAGGACGACCTGGTGTCGATTCTGACCGAGCCCAAGAACGCCGTGGTGCGTCAGTACCGCAAGATGTTCCAGCTCGAGGACGTTGAGCTTGAGTTTGAGGACGCGGCGCTGCACGAGATCGCCCGCATGGCACTCGCCCGCAAGACCGGCGCCCGCGGCCTGCGCTCCATCTGCGAGGACGTGCTGCAGCAGACGATGTTCGACCTCCCCAGCGAGGAAGGCGTCGCCAAGGTCATCGTGACCGAAGCCTCCGTAAAGGGCGAAGAACAGCCCCAGCGCATCTATGGGTAAATAGCGCCCGTTTAGGTCCCGCGGCAACCACTGCGGGACCTGCCTTTTAGGGACAGGTTTATTTTGGTCGGTTTTATATGGGCAAACGTCATTCTGCCTGATAAAACCTGCCAAAATTAACCTGTCCCTTTTTGGTAGGTATGCCTGTGCTATTCTGTGAGATTGTTTAGCTAGTATCTTCAGACTGAAGTAATCGATACCTAAGGCGTGTCCGCCTGCTTGGTTTTCGTAGATTCCGCACGAGCCGAAGGCCACTTAATGTGGCCTTCGTGCGAGCCAGGACTTGACCGAGCGAAAACCAAGCAGGCGGACACGCCGGCGGGACAGGGAGAGATATATGGAAGAAATGCCCAAGAACTACGATCCGTCGACCAACGAGCCGGCGATCCTGCAGAAGTGGCTCGACGGCGGCTACTACAAGCGCCGTGAGGGCGTGGGCGACTGCACCGTCACCATTCCGCCTCCCAACGTGACCGGCAAGCTCCATATGGGTCACGCTACTGACGACTCCATCCAGGACGCCATCATCCGTATGGCCCGCATGCGCGGCAAGTCCACGCGCTGGGTGCTGGGCACCGATCACGCCGGTATCGCCACGCAGACCAAGGTCGACAAGAAGCTCAAGAGCGAGGGCATCAGCCGCCTGGAGATCGGTCGCGATAAGTTTGTCGACGCCTGCTGGGACTGGACCCACGAGTACGGCGGCATCATCGTCGAGCAGATCAAGCGCATGGGCTGCTCCGTCGACTTTGATAACGAGCGCTTTACCATGGACGAGGACTACGCGCAGGCCGTGCGCAAGGTCTTTTGCGACTGGTACCACGACGGTCTGATCTACCGCGGCAAGCGCATCGTCAACTGGTGCCCCAACTGCACCACCGCCATTTCGGACGATGAGGCCGAGTATAAGGACGAGAAGGGTCACCTGTGGCACCTGCGCTACCCGCTGACCGAGCCGGTTAACGGCCAGGACTACATCGTCGTCGCCACCACGCGCCCCGAGACCATGCTCGGCGACACGGGCGTCGCCGTCTCCCCGAGGGATCCCGAGAAGGCCGCCTTCGTGGGTAAGACCGTCAAGCTCCCCATCGTCGACCGCGAGATTCCCATCTTTGAGGATTGGCACGTCGATGCCAACTTTGGCTCCGGCTTCGTCAAGGTCACCCCGGCCCACGACCCCAACGACTACGCCATGGGTCAGGCCCACGACCTGCCGCAGATCAATATCTTCGACGAGCACGCGGTGGTCGTCGAGGGTTACGGCGAGTTCACCGGCATGAACCGCGAGGAGTGCCGCGAGGCCGTCATCAAGTGGTTTGAGGAGCACGGCCTGCTCGATCACGTCGAGGACCTCGACCACTCCGTCATGCACTGCTACCGTTGCGACTCCGCGCTGGAGCCGTGGCTGTCCGAGCAGTGGTTTGTGGCCGTCGACAAGCTCAAGGGACCGGCGCTCGACGCCGTCAACTCCGGCAAGGTCACTTTCCACCCCGCGCGCTGGACGCAGACCTACACCACCTGGATGGAGAACCTTAAGGACTGGTGCATCAGCCGTCAGCTTTGGTGGGGCCACCGCATCCCCGTGTTCTACTGCGAGGACTGTGGCTGGGAGGACGCCCTTACCGAGGACACCGACGTGTGCCCCAAGTGCGGCGGCCATCACGTGCATCAGGACGAGAACGTGCTGGACACCTGGTTCAGCTCGCAGCTGTGGACCTTCGCCACGCAGGGCTGGCCGCAAAAGCCGGAGCTGCTCGAGGGCCATCACCCCACGACGGCGCTCGTCACTGCACGCGACATCATCGCGCTGTGGGTCGCCCGCATGGTCATGAGCTCGCTGTACTTCCTGGATGAGGTGCCGTTTAAGGACGTCGTCATCTACCCGACGATCCTTGCCAAGGACGGCAGCCGCATGTCCAAGTCCAAGGGCAACGGCGTAGACCCCATGGACCTCATTGGCATGTACGGTGCCGATGCCATGCGTTACAACCTGCTCACACTGTGCACCAACAACCAGGACGTCAAGTTCGACGCGAACATCGATAAGAAGACCAAGAAGCTCATCGACAGCCCGCGCACCGACCAGGCCAAGTCGTTTGTGACCAAGATCTGGAACGCCAGCCGCTTCCTGCTTATGAACATGGAGGGCTACACGCCCGGCGAGCCCGTCGTGGAGACGCCGGCCGACGCCTGGATGTTCAGCCGCTTGGCCAAGGCCGTGAAGATGGTCACCGAGGGCATCGAGAACTACACCTTTGGCGACATGGCCCGCGGCGTGCAGCAGTTCTTCTGGAACGAGGTCTGCGACTGGTACGTCGAGGTCACCAAGGCCCGCCTGAAGGGCGAGGGTCGTCTGCAGGCGCAGCGCAACCTGATCTTTGTGCTCGACACCTCCATTCGCCTGATGCACCCGCTCATGCCGTTTGTTACCGAGGAGATCTGGGACAACATGCCGGCGAGCGTGCTCGACCTGGACGCCGAGGGCAACGTGAACCGCGCCGAGGCGCTCATGATCGCCAAGTGGCCCGAGCCCGCCGACTACGACAAGTATGTTGACGAGGACGCCGAGCGCGCGTTTGAGCTGTGCCGTACCGTCGTGTCTGCCGCTCGCGCCACGCGTTCGCGTTATCGCTTGAGCCCCAAGGCCGAGCTCGACGTGGTCGTGCGCGCCGGCGCCGAGGACATCGAGAAGCTCGAGAGCCTGCGTTCGACCATCGAGCCGCTGGCGAACACCGCTTCGCTGGTCATGGGTACCGACGTCGAGAAGCCGGCTGCGAGCATCGCCGTGGTCGATAGCGGTGTCGAGGTCTTTGTGGTGCTCGAGGGCAAGGTTGATCTTTCGGCTGAGAAGGCGCGCCTGGAGAAGGAGATCGCCGCTGCGCAGAAGGAGCTCGCCGGCTGCGAGAAGACGCTCGCCAACGAGGGCTTTGTGGCCAAGGCCGCGCCTGCGGTGGTCCAGAAGAAGAGGGACCGTGCAGCTGAGCTCAAGGAGATCCTGGCGGCGCTGACTGCTCAGGTTGCTGACTTCTCGTAGGCGGTACTGGGGGCGCGTCCCGACGCTTTGCTCTCCGCTGCGGACAGTCCTGCGCAAGACGGACAGCACATTAAGTGCTGTCCTTTGCGTGCGGAACTTGCGGCGAGCAAAGCGTCGGGCCGCTCCTAGTGCGGTTACGTGGTTGTTTGCATCTGGCGTGTTAGGGCCACTTGGTTGTGGCCTTGATCTCGCTGCAAGCGGATAGAGGCTGATATTGTCAACGCGAGGGGCTCATTCTTTTTGGTGGGCCTCTTTTTCTGTTATGGGGGACTTTGGGTTATGGCTAAGCGTTCTGGGTCGTATGTCGTTCCTTTCTCGTTTGAGTTGCTTTCGTTTGATGAGGCTGTTGGGCTGGCTGCTGATACGGGGCGGATTTCTGGGGATGCTGGTCCTCTGCTCGAGACGGTTGTCGATATGCTCGATGAGCTGGGGCGTCCGGACGAGTACTTTGATTGCATTCAGGTTGCCGGTACTAATGGCAAGACTTCGACTACGCGTTTTTCGGCTGCTATTCTTCGCGGCGAGGGGCTCAAGACCGCGCTGTATACGTCGCCGCAGCTGGTGCGCTATCCCGAGCGCATGGAGGTCGATGGGCGCGTCGTGAGCGATGAGGCCTTTGCTCGTGGCGTTTCTGCCGCCGTCGAGGCGGGGCATCGCGTGAATGCCCGTCGTGTGGCGGCGGGGGAGCGCGCCTATACCATCACGCCGTTTGATCTGTTGACGGCCGCCGCGCTTGTAGTGTTTGCCGAGGCTGCGGTGGATGTTGCCGTGCTTGAGGTTGGCATGGGCGGACGCTGGGATGCTACGAGTGCGACCGATCCCGTGGCCGTCGCCATTACGGGCATTGGACTCGACCATACGAAGGTCCTGGGCGATACGCTCGAGGCCATCGCGGGGGAGAAGGCTGCGGTTATTAAGCCTGGGCGCCTGGTTGTTTTGGGCGAGGGTACGCATGAGGCGAGCGTTCAGCGCGTGATGGATGCCCGTTGCCGTGAATGCGGTGTGGTGCCGCTCGTGGTGAGTCACGCCACGACTAAAGTGCCGGCGCATGTGGGCGACACGGTTGAGTTTAGCTGCACCACGCCGCGTGCGATTTATACGTCGAGCATGGTCAAGCCGGCCTATCAGCCGCAGAATGCCGCGTGCGCGATTATGCTTTGCGAGGGGTATCTGGGTCGTGAGCTCGACCACGATGCGCTGGATGAGTCGCTTATGGGTTGCCCCACACCGGGTCGCTTTGATGTGCTGGGAACCGATCCGCTTAAGTTGATTGACGCCTGTCATAATCCCCAGAGCTGCGAGAACTTTGTGAGCGCGCTGGACGAGATCGATCCGTGCGTGGAGAACCGCCCCACGCTGCTGTGTGCCGCGCTGGCCGATAAGGACGTGGCGGGTATCGTTGACGTTCTGGTTCCGGCATTCCCCCGCGTGGTCGTGACCCAGACCGATTCCGATCGCGCCCTGCCGGCAGAGGAGCTCGCCTCCCTGGTGGACGCCGACAAGCTCGCGGGCGTGTACCCCAGTGTATCCGAGGCCCTCGCGGCTTTCGATGCCGCGGGCGAGCCTTTCGTAGCAGCCGGTACCATCACCCTAGCCGGCGAAGTAGCGGGGCTGCTCCGTTAACCCATCCCCTCATCAGTTGCGGTGAAATACGGACTGTTTTACAAGCCAGAAGCCTCAAACGGTCCGTATATCACCGCAACTCAAAAGCAGTCAATTTGGGACGGGGCTTTTTTGGCTGCCCTGCGCCTCGAGTTGACTTGCTCGCCACGAAATGGGCCTATTTACTACGTTTGACCGGTAACCCTCGACCATACCGAGAATTGCGAAATCAAAACCGCAGGTAAAGGGCTTGCCAGTTTTGCGAAAACACGGGTATGGTCGACCCACGCGGGCTAAACGTAGTAGATAGGCCGTTTTTGTGGCGGCATTCATGTGATGCGGCAAAGGGACAGCCCCTTTGCCGCATTGCCTAGTCTAAGCGGACCGGATCGTGGGGGTAGGCGTTGAGAATCTCGACGCCGTTCTCGGTCACCAGGGCTAGGTCCTCGATGCGGACGCCGGTGTGACCGGGGAGGTATATACCCGGTTCGATAGAGAACGTCATGCCCGGCTCTACGACCTGCTCGTTGGCGAGCGAGACATCGCCCGGCTCGTGGTCTTGCAGACCGATTGAGTGACCCAGACGGTGCGTAAAGTACTGCCCATAGCCCGCATCCTCAATCACGTCGCGTGCGGCGCGGTCCAAGTCGCACATACGAACGCCCGGCGTGATGAGCGCCTCGGCGGCCTCGTTGGCGCGGCGCACGATGTCGTAGACGTGCGCGGTCTCCTCGTCCGGCTGGCCCCAAAAGAACGTGCGTGTCATGTCCGAGCAGTAGTTGCGACGGCGTCCGCCAATGTCGAACAGCACCACGTCGCCATGCTTGAGCACGGTATCGTCGGGTTCGTGATGCGGGTCGCCGGCGTTGGCGCCAAAGCTCACGATGGGCGGAAAGCTAAAGCCCTCGCAGCCGTGCTTGCGGTACAGGCCGAGCATCTGGTCGGCGATTTCGCGCTCCGTCACGCCCTCGTGGACGAGTTTGATGGCATCGGCCATCACGGCGTCGTTGGCGGCCGAGGACACGCGCATAAGCTCCTGCTCGGCGGCATCCTTGTAGGTGCGCGCGGCGGTGACGGCAAAGTCACCCAGGAAAAACTCGCTTGCGGCGTGGTGCTCTATGAGCGGCATCAAAAAGCCGGAACGCATGACAGTGTCGACGCCAAGCGGCTTGGCTGGGTCGATCTCACTCGCGATGGCGTCGGTCACGACGTCGGTGTCGTTGTGGTAGGCCACGCGGGCATTGTCGTACTCGGGCAGCTGATGCAGGGCGTTAATCAAGATTACCGGCTCGGCATCGCGTGCGAGCAGCACGCCGCAAAAACGCTCGAACATATCGGCATAAAAGCCGGTCAGATAGTAGATCGACCACGGGTCGTTCACAAGCAGCTGCGCGCCGGGGTGCTGAGCCTCGAGCGCATCGAGCACGCGCGCCACACGCTGGTCATCGACATGTGCCATACATCGTCCTTTCGCTAGGTTGCCACCATGGTATCCCCAATGCCGGCGTAGTCAATTTGGGACGGGGCTATTTTGCTGCATCAAACATGCGGAATGATAGGTAAAAGTAGTCATAAGAGGGTCG
>CABUDS010000004.1 GCA_902490405.1 uncultured Collinsella sp. | reverse complement strand
GTCTTCCTGATTCAGTCCGTGGCCGGCGGCAACGTCAACGACATGCTCATGGAGCTGCTCATCGCCACCGACGCTGCCAAGCGCGCATCCGCCCGCTCCATCACCGCCGTTATCACCCACTACGGCTATGCCCGCCAGGACCGCAAGGCCGGCCCGCGCGAGCCCATCACCGCCCGCCTCGTCGCCAACCTGCTCGAGCGCGCCGGCGTCAACCGCATCATCACCCTCGACCTGCACCAAGGCCAGATCCAGGGCTTCTTCGATATCCCGGTTAACCACCTGTCCGCACTGCCGCTGTTTGGCCAGTACTACAACGACATGCACTTCGACACCGACAACCTGGTTGTCGTCTCCCCCGACGTGGGTCGCGCCAAGGCCGCCAAGAAGCTGTCCGACATGCTCGGCTGCGACCTGGCCATCGCCCACAAGGGCCGTCCGCGCCACAACGCCGCCGAGGTCATGGGCATCATCGGTGACATCAAGGGCAAGACCTGCATCATCAACGACGACATGATCGACACCGCTGGCACCCTGTGCGCCAACGTCAAGGAGCTCAAGGCTATGGGCGCCGGCGACATCTACGTCTGCGCCACCCACGGCATCTTCTCCGGTCCGGCCATCGAGCGTCTGAACGACGCCCCCATCGTCGAGTGCGTCGTCACCGACGCCATCCCCGTCGAGGTCGGCGGCAAGATCAAGACTATCTCGGTCGCCGAGGAGTTCGCTCAGGCCATCTCCGCCGTTTACCACGAGGAGCCCGTCTCCACGCTCGTCGGCGGCGACTTCGCGCTGTAGTCGCTCGACCCTCGCATCCCTCCGGAAGCCCCGGACGCGCCTGCGGGGTTATCACGCGAACGTCCTCGCCGCTTTGCGGCTGCGGGATGTTCGCTTTGATAACCCCTCCCGGCGTGTCCGGGGCTTCCTGCTGTCTCGGGGCAGCTGTTTTCTGAAATGACTTTGCTGCAACCTTTCCTCGCCTTCGGCGGGCGTGGTAGCCTTTGTCGTTGATTAAACTTTTATGTGTAACGGAAGGACAAATATGGCAGCTGCACAGCCGCTTAAGATTCGCATGGTTGCCGGACTTGGCAACCCGGGTGAGGAATATGCCGAGACCCGCCACAACGCCGGCTTTAAGGCGATCGATGAGCTGGCCCGTCAGGCCGGTGTCACGTACTGGAAAAACCAGGCCGGCGCCGAGGTCGCACTCATCAACATCAACGATCCCGAGGAAGAGGGTGGCAAGCGCCAGATCGTGCTGGTCAAGCCGCAGTCGTACATGAACACCTCGGGCGGACCCATCTCCAAGCTCTGCCGCGAGTACAAGATCAAGGCCGAGGAGCTGCTCGTGATTCACGACGAGCTCGACATTCCCGCCGGTGACGTGCGCGTCAAGGTGGGCGGAGGCCATGCCGGTCACAACGGCCTGCGCTCCATCATCGACAAGATGGGCAGCCGCGACTTTAGCCGTATCCGCACCGGCATCGGCAACCCTCCCGGCAAGATGGCCGTGGCAGACTATGTGCTCAAGCAGCTGCGCGCCCGCGAGGCCGAGGACTTCCAGGACACCTGCGCCCGCGCCGCAGATGCCGCCGGTCTGGCCATCGTCCACGGCGTAATCTACGCCCGCGACCACGTCAACGGCGCCGCCTCCGCCAACGGCAAGCACTAAAACCTACCGTTTAGGGACAGGTTTATTTTGGCAGGTTTTATCTGCGGAAACGCCCCGGTGGCCGCATCGCAATAAACCCCGCGCCGCCATACACGCATAACACCCCAAAGGGGGCCGGCCTCATCACAACCCGAGGCCGGCCCCCTTTGCCGTTTTGCCTGATAAAACCGACCAAAATAAACCTATCCCTATTTGGTAGGTCGAAGTGGATAAACCCTTTTCCCAACCGCCGAAGACACACGTAAACAGCATGTCCATGAGGGTATAATTTGCACCGTATGTCTGCACAACGCCTGTGCGCGTACGGTTTTACTCGGGCTACCGTCCATTTCCGTGGAGGCACGGTTCGGCGGCCCTAACAAGAGAGGGGTTCTATGTATAAGATCCTGGAGAAGACGCAGTTCTCGGAGAAGGTGTTCAAGTTCCGCATCGAGGCGCCCGCGATCGCCAAGCATGCGCACGCTGGACAGTTCCTCATGGTTCGCGCCAACGAGACGGGCGAGCGCGTCCCGTTTACCCTAGCTGGTTGGAACGGTGACGAGGGCTGGGTCGAGTTCATCTTCATGGTGATCGGCAAGACCACCGAGATGCTTTCCACCTATGAGGCCGGCGAGTCACTGCGCGACGTCGTGGGCCCGCTGGGCGTTCCCACCGAGATGGCCGAGGGCCCCTGCGCCGTCATTGGCGGCGGCGTCGGCCTGGCAATTGCCTTCCCGGTCGCCAAGCACCTGGTCGAGACCGGCCACGAGGTCCACGCCATCATGGGCGCCCGCACCAAGGACCTCCTGCTCATGGAGGACCAGTTCCGCGAGCTCCTCGACGAGGACCACATCCATATCACCACCGATGACGGCTCCTACGGCGAGCAGGGCGTTGTCACCGCTCCGCTGGAGCGCCTGCTGCAGGACAAGGCCGTGAGCCAGGTCTTCTGCGTCGGCCCCGTTCCGATGATGAAGTTCTCGACCCTCACCGCCCAGAAGTACGACACCCCCATTACCGCGTCCCTCAACCCCATCATGGTTGACGGCACCGGCATGTGCGGCTGCTGCCGCGTCGAGGTGGGCGGCGTGACCAAGTTCGCTTGCGTCGACGGCCCCGACTTCGATGCCACCCTGGTCGACTGGGATGACCTTCGCGCCCGCCAGGCCGCTTACCGTTCCGAAGAGGGCGAGTCCCTCAAGGCCTATGAGGAAAAGAGCTGCGCATGCCACTAGTTAACGGTCGTTTCGTTGCCGATATGAAGTCGCCCCGCACCCCCGATAACGAGGAGCCTGCTGCCGAGCGCGCCTGCGACTTCCGCCCCGTCGACAAGGGCTTCACCGAAGAGATGGCGCTGGCCGAGGCCGAGCGCTGCCTCAACTGCAAGAAGCCGTTCTGTGTTGAGGGCTGCCCCGTCAACATCAACATTCCCCGCTTTATCGAGCAGATCCGCGCGAAGGACTTCGGCGGCGCTCTCGATACCATTCGCGAGGACTCCATGCTTCCCGCCATCTGCGGCCGCGTCTGCCCGCAGGAGAACCAGTGCGAGGGCAAGTGCATCCGTGGCAAGAAGTCCGAGCCCGTGGCCATCGGCCAGCTCGAGCGCTTCCTGGGTGACCGCCCCGAGCTCGCCTCCACGCCCAAGATGGCCCCCAAGAACGGCAAGAAGGTCGCTGTCGTCGGCTCCGGCCCGTCCGGCATCACCTGCGCCGGCGAGCTCGCCCGTAACGGCTTTGACGTCACCGTCTTCGAGGCCTTCTTCACCGGCGGCGGCGTGCTGGTCTACGGCATCCCCGAGTTCCGTCTGCCCAAGGCAGTCGTCAAGCGCGAGATTGACGGCCTGGAGGACATGGGCGTCAAGTTTGAGTACAACTCCGTCGTGGGTAACATGGCCACGGCCGAGGAGCTGTTCGAGCAGGGCTTCGACGCCATCTACGTGGCGACCGGCGCTGGCCTGCCCAAGTTCCTCAACGTCCCCGGCGAGAACCTGCCCAACGTCTTCTTCGCGAACGAGTACCTCACCCGCGTGAACCTGATGAAGGCCAACAAGTTCCCCGAGTACGACACCCCCACCAAGCACGGCAAGAACGTCGTCGTCTTTGGCGGCGGCAACGTGGCCATGGACGCCGTCCGTACCGCCAAGCGCCTGGGCGCCGAGCACGCCATCATCGCCTACCGTCGTACCGAGGACGAGATGCCCTGCCGTCGCGCCGAGCTGCACCATGCTAAGGCCGAGGGCGTCGAGGTTCTGCCGCTCGTCTCCCCGCTCGAGTTTGTCGCTGGCGAGGACGGCTCCGTGTGCGCCGTCAAGGTCCAGAAGATGGAGCTCGGCGAGCCCGACGAGTCCGGCCGCCGTCGCCCGGTGCCCATCGAGGGCGCCATCGAGGAGATCCCCTGCGACGTCGCGATCTCGGCTATCGGCACCAACGCCAACCCCTTCGCTGCCAAGATCGGCGGCAAGATGGAGCTCAACAAGTGGGGCTACATCGTCGCCGACGAGGAGACCGGCCAGACCACCGATCCCCGCATCTGGGCCGGCGGCGACATCGTCACCGGTGCCGCTACGGTCATTCTGGCGATGGGCGCCGGCAAGAAGGCCGCCGCTTCCATCACCAAGAGCCTGCTGGGCGAGTAATCACCTGCAGTGCTAGCCATCAAACGGCAAAGTCCCCGTCGAGCACACGCCCGGCGGGGACTTTTTTATGCCGGCCGCCCAAACCACCACGATGGGGCAGGCACCTTTGTGGTGGTTTGGGACTTGCCCGGTCGTTTTGTCTCAATCTGTAACAGCTGGAGTCCGTTGAGCCCTGCAGTTGTTACAGATTGAGATATTGTGCCGGCCGGCCACGCTGCATCTCAATCTGTAACAGTTAGAGACCAAATATGCCGCCTGGTGTTACAGATCAAGACGTTGGGCTGACGGCCGAACGGTTCATCTCAATCTGTAACAGTTAGAGCCATTTTCGCTGGCTTGGTGTTACAGATCGAGACTATGCAAAAGCCGAGGATAGGCACTGCCGCCAAGGCCTTCCCCTCGGCCTAAAACAAAAACCACCACAAAGGTGCCTGTACCCTTTGTGGTGGTTTTTGGTCGGTTAGCCTTCGAGTTGAGCCACTTTGTAGCGGTAGGCAGCGGCGATAACATCTTTGCAGCCTTCGCGGCCCAGCTTGGCGCGGTTGACAACGATGTCTTTACCGCTCGTCATCTTCCACTTTCCGGCGCTATAGCGCTTATAGAACGCTTCGCGCGCCTTCTGCTGCTGCTTGACCAGCTTGGCGCCCTTCTTTTTGTTGAGGCCGCGCTTTTTGCGCACGATCTCGACGCGGTCCTCAAAGGGTGCGGTCACCAGCACGGCAATGTGATTGGGGTTGTTGCGCAGCAGGTAATCGGACAGACGGCCTTCGATAATGCAGCTCTCGGTCTCGCCCAGATCCAAAATCACCTGGCTCATCTTCTGGAACAACTTGTCCGAGTACGAACGCGCATCGTAGCGGTCGGGCAGAAACGCCATGTTCTCCACGGCCAGACGCTCGTCATAGGCGGCCATCTTATCGAGCGACTCGCCCGCGCGCAGCGACGCGCGCACCAGCAGCTCGTTGTCGTACAGTGGAATCCCCAGCTCGTCGGCAAGCATGCGACCAATCTCGTGGCCCTCGGCGCCAAAGTCGCGCGCGATGGTAATGACCACAGGATTCTTCTTGTTCTCCAGATCGCTCATCGCGATTCCTTTCTCTATGTGACAAAGGGGCTGTCCCTTTGCCACGTTCTACGCTGCCACCATTCGCCTCTGATATGCGCGAACCAGCAACGAGATACCAAAGTTGAGCACAAAGTACATCGCAAACACCAGGCCGTAGAGCATAAGCACCTGCGACAGATCGATCGCGTGGGCCATCACGACGTTTGCCGTGTACATGAGCTCGGCCACGTTAATGCCCGAAAGATACGAGCTGTCCTTAATGACGGTCGTGCACTGGCTAAACAGCGCCGGAATGATCGTCTTAAACGTCTGCGGCAGAATGATGTAGCGCATGGTGGCAAAGAAGCCAAAGCCCTGGCTCTGCGCCGCCTCAAACTGGCCGCGCGGAATCGAGTTGAGACCGCCGCGCACAATCTCGGCCATAACGGCGCTGGTAAACAGCGTAAAGGCAATGGTCGAAATCACAATGTCCAAACCCTGCACCGTAAAGTAGATAAACAGGATCCACAGCAGGTTCGGCGTGCAGCGGAACAGCTCGATATAGGCGCTCACCAGAATACGGAATGGGCGGGGCGCATAGCTTTTAACGAGCGCCAGCACCGTGCCAAAGATGAGCGAGAAAAAGATCGACAGCGCCGAGATCTCTATGGTCTTAACAAAGCCGCCCCAAATGTAGAGCAGGTTGGTCGCGTTGAAGATTTCCATGCGCTAGGCCTCCTCTACGTTGTCGAGCCCCAGCTCGGCCAGGCTCACACCGCGCGGACGCTCCTTGGAGCGGCGCTCGAGCCACTGCACCAGCATGGCGAGCGGAAAGCAGATAATGAAGTACATAAGGCAGCAGACGATGTACCCCTGCAGGTAACCGTACAGACTCACAAAGTTGTCGGAACAGTACATAAGGTCGCCGCCGGCCACAAGCGCCAGCACCGACGTATTTTTGACCAGGTTGAGCGCCTGGTTACACAGTGGCGGCAGAATGATCTTGAACGTCTGGGGCAGCACGATGTACCAGTATGCCTGCGCACGGGTGAAGCCCTGGCTCTGGGCCGCCTCCATCTGACCGCGCGGAACCGCCTCGATACCGGTGCGGATGACCTCCGAGATATAGGCCGCGTGATACAGGCCCACGCCCAAGAAGCCCAACACGAACGGCGCAATGCGCACCGGCTGGTCGGCACCGGTTATGGCCTGCAAAAACTGCGGGCCGGCCATGTACATAAAGAGCACCTGCACGGGCAGCGGAGTGTTCTGGTAAAACTCCACGTACACGCGGCTTATGGCGCGCAGCACGCGCGAGCGGGTGGTAGAGAACACGCCCAGCAGCGTGCCCAGCACCAGCGACAGCAGCAGACCGGCAACGACCACCTGCAGCGTCACGCCAAAGCCCTCCCAGAAGGGCCCCATGTTTTGAAATGTCGTCGACCAGCGGTCGGCGTCAAACAATCCTTCGAGCATTTGATTCCTTCCTACGCCGAGCGCCTACACAAGACCCCAGGTCTTGACCTCTTGGTCGAGCCAGCCGTCGGCCAGGCGATCGCAGACAACCTGATCGACCACGGCCGAAAGGTCGCAGCCCTTCTTAGTCGCCACGCCGTAGCCCTGCTCGCCAAACTTGACCTCGGGCTGCAGCAGCTCGACGGTCTCGTTCATGTAGCCTGCCAGCGTAGAGCGGTCCATGGCAAAGACGTCGATATTGCCGGCGTCGAGCGAACTCTTGATGATGGGGTAGCCGCTAAAGGCCCTAAACTCGGGCTTGCAGCTAAAACCGTTGTCCTTGATCATCTGCTCGATCAGGCCCTGCGTGGTGGCACCTTGGCTCACGCCAATGACCTTGCCGTCCAGGTCCTCAATCGAGGTAAAGCCCGAACGCTTCTTGACCATGAGCCCCACGTAGTCGGTGCGATACGGCGTCGAGAAATCCCAGCTCTTCTTGCGCTCGTCGGTGATGGTGTAGGTCGCCGCGACCACATCGAGTTGGCCGTTGTCGATCAGCGGACCGCGCGTCTTGGGCGTTACATCGGTGAACTCGACAAGCTCCTGGGCGCGGGCCTCCTTGTAGCTCACGCCAAAGACGGCAGCGGCGATCTGGTAGCACAAATCGACTTCCATGCCCTCAAAGCGGCCCTTGGCGGTGTCGTAATAGCCGTAACCGGGAACATCCTTCTTAACGCCGGCATTCAGATGGCCGCGCGACTTAATGGCCGCAAGCTTAGACCCCTTGTCGGAGCCCTCGCCGCTGGCGGAGTTACCGCAACCGGTAAGCGCGGTCCCCGTCAGCGCAAGCATGCCGGCGCCAACCAGCTGCAAAAAGTGACGGCGCGACACGGCCGCCCTCGTCATATCCGTCATGTCCATCACCGCGCCTAGTGCAGAATCTTGGACAGGAACTCGCGGCAGCGCGGGTTCTCGGGGCTATCGAAGAAGTGCTCGGGCGTGCCCTCCTCAAGGATGCGGCCGTCCTCCATAAAGATGACGCGGTCGGCCACCTGGCGCGCAAAGCCCATCTCGTGCGTCACGCAGATCATGGTGATGTCCTCCTGCGCGAGCTCAATCATAACGTCCAGGACTTCCTGCACCATCTCGGGGTCGAGTGCCGAGGTCGGCTCGTCAAACAGGATGATGGGCTGCTTAGTGCACAGGGCACGGGCGATGGCGATGCGCTGCTGCTGGCCGCCCGAGAGATTCTGCGGATACTCGCCGGCCTTATGCGCCATGCCGACGCGCTTGAGCGCTGCGATGGCGATCTCGGTCGCCTCCTCCTTGCTCTTCTTTTGCAGCTTGATGGGCGCGAGCGTCAGGTTGCCAAGCACCGTCATGTTGGGATACAGGTTGAACTGTTGAAACACCATGGAGCTGTACTTGCGAGCCATCTCCAGGTGATTCTTCTTGGTAAGCGGCGTGCCGTCGATAATGACCTCGCCCGACGTGGGCTCCTCAAGATAATCGACGCAGCGGATGAGCGTCGACTTACCCGAACCAGAGGGCCCGATCATTACGAGCTTCTCGCCGCGCTTGACGGTGAGGTTGATATCTTTGAGCACATGCAGGTCGCCAAAGTACTTGTTGAGATGCTTAATCTCGATCATGTCTGCCATGAATGTCCCTTCCCTGCGTTTACACGAGTTGAACTATTGTACGGAAAGAACCACGTTTCCGCAGCCCACACTACATTCCCGTAAAGAACCCGCAATCTTCCACCTGCTCGTTGGCACTCATTGGGGACAGACTTAAATGAGTACCTGCTCATTGGGCACTCATTTAAGTCTGTCCCCAATGAGCGCTCAACCGCCCTTGTTGAGCATAAGTCAGCGAAAACCCGTACACGCGAGCAAGGTGACGTGAAATGAAAGGGCGCAGACCTTATGGTCGCGCCCTTGAAATTGAACGTCAGATTGCCGTGTGTACGGGTTTGCAGCGTCGAGCCGTTATGCGGTTTGGTAAAACCGCATAACAAATTACGCGAGCTTTGCTCCGACGATCTTGGCCGCGGCAGGCTTGTCGAAGTTGCCGCCGGTGGCTTTGCCGAGCGCCCCCATGACCTGGCCCATCTGCTTCTTGGACGTGGCGCCCAGCTCGGCGATGACCTGCTCGATCAGAGCCTCGAGCTCCTTGCCCGAAACCTGCGCGGGCAGCAGGCTCTCCAGAATCTTGACCTGCTCGGTCAGGTTGTCGGTACGCTCCTGGTCGGTGCCGGCCTTGATGGACATCTCCAGCGTCTCGCTCGTCTGCTTGATCAGACGCTTGATCATGCTGTTGACGTCTTCCTCAGTCACATCGCGGCGCTCGTTGACCTCGATATTCTTCACCTCGGCCTTAACCTGGCGAATGATGGACAGGCGAACCTTGTCCTTGGCCTTCATGGCCGCGATCATTTCTTTCTGCAGCTCTTCGTTGGTCATCTGCAAATCCTCTCTAATAGCGCGGGCGGCACTCGCGCGAGCACCGCCCCATGATTACTCAGTCGTCGACGAATCGTCGGTCGAACTCTTGGTGACGCCCTTCAGACTGACGTTGTATGGCACGTCTTTGGGCATGGGGTTGACGGTGATGTCGGCATCCTTCTTGTACTGCTCCAGCCACTCGCTGTACGCGGTGCTTGCCGTCTGCGTCTTCACCACGTTGGAGACGTACTTTTTGATGGCCTTGGGCACCTGGTTGATGTCGTCAACCTGATTATCGACATGGAAGTAGTCGGTGCACTTGATGATGTGGTAGCCATAGGTCGACTCGATGACTTCGCTCACGTCGCCCTTGTTGAGCCCCTCGAGCGCCGTCTGGTAGCTGTCGACAAAGGTGGTGAGCTTATCCCAGCCCACATCGCCCTTCTTCTCCTTGGATCCGGTGTCCTCGGAGTACTGTTCAACGGCGTCCTCAAAGCTCAGCTCACCGGAGTTGATCTTGTCCAGGCACTCCTGCGCCTTGGCCTTGGCGGCAGCCTTGTCCTCGTCGGAAGCGTCGGAATCAACCTTGATCAGGATGTTCGACGAGCGACGGGCATCGTTGTAGTTGGACAGGTTCTCGTTGATGTAATCGACAATCTCGCTGTCCTTGGGCTTGCTGGTGGGCGCCACAGCATCCTTAAGCTTTTGCTGCGCCAGGCTCTCCTTGAGCGAGTCCTTGTAGGTGTCCTCGGTGTAGCCGTAGGTCTTAAGGGTCTTCTTAAAGGCCTTGGCACCGCCCGCGCTCTTGCACGCGTCCTTCCAAGCCTTCTCGACCTCCTCGTCCGACACCGTCACGCCGTTCTCCTTCTGTGCCTGTTGAAGCAGAATCTGCTGCGTGTAGGAGTCGATGAGTTGCTTGCGGTACTTCTTGGGCGTGAGGTCGTTGTCGACCAGATACTGTGCCCAGTCCTTGTCCTTGGTGTAGCCGTAGGACGTGCGCATGCTCATGATCTGCTTGGTCACGGTGTCCTCGGTGAGGTTGGTGCCGTTGATAGTGGCAGCTACACCGCCGGTAAGCTTGTAGCCCGAGGTGTCCTCGGCCTGCGACATCAGGCCGGAGCACGCCATGGCCGAGACGGAAAGTAGCATTGCCAGCACGCCGATGACCACCAGAACGATCTTGACGGTCTTGGACACGCGGGTCTTGCGCTGCTTCTTGCGAGAGCTCGACGCGGCGCGGGCCTGCTGCTCGGGCGTCGGTACGGCCTCGGAGTTCTTTTTCTTGTTTGCCATAGTTGGCCTTTCGCATCACGAATCGAACAAACGCCATTGTGTCACAACGCAGCCCCCGCGACACACCTGGTGCATGGGAGACGGGTTAATCTGCACCATTTTGGTGCAAAGGGGACAGGTCTGGCAGTTGACAGTTAGGGACGTTCCTTTTCTGCCGGCGGTTAGGGACAGTCCCCCAGTGCCGGCCTTAAAAGTGGCGGCGGATGGCGTCGACCATGCCCTGGGGCGTGGTCTGGCCGAGTACATCGGCTGCAGCGTCGGCATCCATAAAGATATTCATAAGCGCTTGCAGGGCCTCGACCTGGCCGCCCGGCTCGGCAATGCCCAGATTGATGACGATCTGCGCCGGCACCGGGGCGCCCATGCCCGCCATCGCATTGAACGTCACAGGTGCGGCGGGCTTTACCACCGCGATATAGGGCTTGGCCACAAATCCCGGATCGGTATGCGGAATGGCGATGTTTGCCGCCGGCATAGCGAGACCCGTGGGATAGGCGTCCTCGCGCGTGCGGACGGCGTCAAGCCAACCCTCGGCAATGTAGCCGCGCGGAGCAAGCTCACCCTCGAGGCGCGCAAACACCTCATCCGGTGTCGCACACTCCCAATCAAAAAATACCAGCTCAGGCCTAAACAGCGCTTCGTTATCCACCATGCGCTCACCTCTCTCGCCTAGTCACCTGCGACGTTCTTGAATGACTAGTCGTTAAAGAACGTCGCAGGTGGCTACCTAAAACAAAAGGTGGCCACGCGCGCCTTGGCGCCAATGACCACCCTGACTACTCGGCTAAATTGTACTGTGCACCGCTAGCCGCGAGACGCGTCAATTGCGACCTTGCCGCTCTCCAGCACGTGAACGCGACCGTCGGCGAGCATCTGCACGACCTCGGGATACAGCACGTGCTCGATCGCGTGGATGTGCTCCTCGAGCGTGTCGACGTCCCAGCCCTCCTCAACAGCCAGCGCACGCTGGGCAATGATGGGGCCGTTGTCGTAGATCTCGTTGGCAAAGTGCACGGTCACGCCGGTCACCTTGACGCCGCGAGCAAACGCATCGTCGATCGCGTGGGCGCCGGTAAAGCTCGGCAGCAGCGCCGGGTGCAAGTTGACCACGCGGTTGGGAAACGCCGCCAGCAGCGGGGTGTGCACCATACGCATGTAGCCGGCCATCACCACGTACTCGCAGCCGCGCTCGAGCAGCTCGTGCGCGATGATCTCGTCGGCGGCGATGGGGTCAGCATAGACATCCTTGGACAGCGTGAGCGTCTGGATGCCCGCACGCTCGGCGCGCTGCAGACCCTTGGCCGAAGGACGGCTCGACACCACAAGCTCAATCGACGCATTGAGCTTACCAGCGGCGATCAGATCGATCAGCGCCTGCAGGTTGGTACCCGAACCGCTGATGAGCACACCGATCTTGAGCGGCTCAGCCGTATCGGTGCCGGTCGGACGGGTGTAGGGCACAAAGCCCAGGCTCTCGGCAGCAGCCATCTGCTCGTTAGCGCTCATCGGAGTACACGACCTTACCGGAGCCCTCGACGCACTCGCCCACGCGGAACGGCTTCTCGCCCAGTGCGACCAGGGCCTCGGTCACGGCGGCCTCGTCCTCGGGGGCGACGATCAGGCACAGGCCGACGCCCATGTTGAAGGTCTTGCATGCCTCGTTGGGCGCGAGCTCGGCCTGACGCGACACGTAAGTAATAACGGGCGGAACGTCCCAACCCATCTCGGCGCCGTTGCGGGTGACCACGGCGTCAACGTCGTCGGCGAGCGCGCGGTTGAGGTTCTCGGTAATACCGCCGCCGGTGATGTGGGCGATAGCATGCACGTTAGCGCCGCCGCGCAGCAGCTCAAGAATCGGCTTCACATAAATGCGCGTGGGGGCCAGCAGGGCGTCAGCCAGCGAAGCGCCACCGAGCTCCTCGAGCGGACGGCTCAGCTCCTCGGCCTTAGCGGCGGCCTCGGGTGTGCCCGGCTTGATGCCGTCGACGCCGATGACCTTGCGCACGAGCGAGTAGCCGTTGGAGTGCACGCCGGTGGAAGGCAGGCCCAGGATCACATCGCCCGGGCGAACGTTCGCGGGGTCGAGCATCTTGGGACGATCGACGACGCCCACGGTAAAGCCGGCGAGGTCGTAGTCGGCCGGAGCCATGACGCCCGGGTGCTCGGCCATCTCGCCGCCCACGAGCGCGCAGCCCGCGAGCTTGCAGCCGTCGGCCACGCCCTTGATGATCTTTGCCATGTGCTCGGCCTCGATGTGACCGATGGCAACGTAGTCCAGGAAGAACAGCGGCTCGGCGCCCGAAGCCAGAATGTCGTTGACGCACATAGCGACCAGGTCCTGGCCCACCGTCTCGTGACGGTCCATGATCTGGGCGAGCACGAGCTTGGTGCCCACGCCGTCGGTACCGCTGATCAGGATCGGGTCTTCCATATCCTTAAGCGCGGCGGCCGAGAACAGGCCGCCAAAGCCACCGATACCGCCGATAACCTCGGGGCGGTTGGTATCCTTGACCATCTGCTTAATCGCGTCGACGGCGCGGCCGCCCTCGGCGGTATCGACGCCGGCGTCCTCGTACGTCACATGCTTGCTGTCGCTCATCTGAGCCTTCCTCTCCCACTACCGTGGCGCCGCGCGGGCGCCAAACGGTGCTCATAGTTGCGTTCATTTCGGCGTGTGCCATAACAGCACCCGCCGTCATATCAACAAAACAGCAGGTAAAACCTACCAAAATATACCTGTCCCCGTATGGCAGGTTTTAGGCCTCGCCGTGCTCCTCTTCCCAGCTGCGGTCGTCGTATTTCTCGACCACGGCGTCGTCGTCAAAGTGCAGCGGCTTGTCCAGGTTGCGAGGCTTAAAGCCCTCCATAAACTTGTCGCGGCCAAAGCTCTCGGGAATCGCCACGGGATAGCGACCGGTAAAGCACGCGTCGCAGTAGCCGCCCTTGGGCATGACCTTAAGCAGGCCCTCGACCGAAAGGAAGGCCAGCGAATCGGCGCCGATATACTCGCAAATCTCGTCGACCGTCTTGTTGGCGCTGATAAGCTGCGACTGCACGTCGGTATCGATGCCATAGAAGCATGGCCAGATGACCTCGGGCGAGTTGATGCGGATGTGAATCTCCTTGGCGCCGGCGTTGCGCAGCATCTTGACGAGCTGCACCATGGTGGTGCCGCGCACAATGGAGTCGTCGATGACGACCAGGCGCTTACCCTCGATGTTGTCGCGCAGCGGGTTGAGTTTCATACGCACGCCCATGGCACGCAGCTCCTGCGTAGGCTCGATAAACGTACGACCCACGTAGCGGTTCTTGATAAGGCCCTCACCAAAGGGAATGCCACTCTCGTGCGAATAGCCCTCCGCGGGCGGCAGGCCGGAGTCGGGCACGCCGATGACCAGGTCGGCCTCGACGGGCTCCTCATGTGCCAGCTGACGACCCATGTCATAACGGCAGGCATAGACGCTCTTGCCGTTCATGATGGAGTCGGGGCGAGCAAAGTAGACCTGCTCAAAGATGCAGTTGGCGGGCTCTTCGGCTGCAGGCACGCCCTGCTCGGATACCAGACCCTCGGCGCTGATGCGCAAGATCTCGCCGGGCCGGACGTCACGGACATACTCGGCACCCACGATGTCGAGTGCGCAGGTCTCGGAAGCAACGACCCAGCCGCCGGCGCGCGTGACACGGACGGCGGAGTCGACCGTTGCGGCGCCGTCCTGCGACGGCAGCTGCGAAACGGCTGCGGCATCGGCCTGGTCCAGACCCTCGTCCACCAGCTTGCCCAGCACGAGCGGGCGAATGCCGTGTGGATCGCGGAATGCGTAGAGCGCCTGCTCATTGATGAGCGTCATGGCGTAGCCGCCGCGCACGAGCTCCATGGTCTTGCGAATGCCCTCGCGCAGATGGCCTGTACGCTGGGTAAAGTAGCCGATGAGTTTGGTCGCGACCTCGGAATCCGAATTGGAGAGGAACGGCACGCCCAGCTCGATCAGCTGACGGCGCAGCTCGTCGGTGTTGACGAGGGTGCCGTTGTGAGCAAGCGCGATAATGACGCTGTTGATGGTAGAGAGGTGCGGCTGAGAGGCTTCCCAGCTCTTGGCACCGGCGGTGCCATAGCGCACGTGGCCCACGGCCAGCTGGCCGGAGAGCGTCGACAGGTCGGCGTTGGAGAACACGCGATCGAGCAGCCCCAGGTCTTTGCGAACCATAACCGTGCCGCCGTCACCCACGGCGATTCCCGCCGATTCCTGGCCACGGTGCTGCAGTGCACGCAGGCCAAAGTACGTCAGTCGAGCCACGTCGCGATCGGGCGCCCATACGCCGAAAATGCCACATTCCTCATGCAGCTGGTCGGAGTCCGGATCATACGTCGACATGGTGTTCACCTGTCCCGCGGCTTGCTCGGCCGCGCGGATGGTTTCTTGAGACATGGTATCCCCTCAGAGCCTCGTATTTTTGGCGTTACCCACCTTATTATACGCACGGCGCGACGTGCTCCCCAGCGCATGAGCAGCGCTTTTTAAAAGCCCACCGAGCTAATAATCAGTTTTGTTGCCAAACATTTTATCGGTCTGTCCAGCGTAAGTGCCCGCGCCCCCAGATGGCCGCCGCGTCCGCCGTTGGGGATTACAAAGTTGCAATTGGGACGTTCGTCCTGTCTTTTGGCAGGTCGGCGGCGTATCCTTATAACCTACAACAAAGCGAGAAAGGTTCTGTATGGATCGAAACGAACTCGACCCCAGCGTCCCCAGCGCCACGGAGGTCAAGAAGATCCCCCTCATCATCAAGGTGTACGCTGTCCTGTGCATCCTTTCCGGCGTGGGCACGCTCCCGTCGGTCGCTGCCTTTATGTGGCAGGTCATCACGGCACTTGTTAACGGCAACGCCACCGAAAAGCTCGGCGACAACACGCTCGTCGCAGTCGGCCTTATCGTCGCCGGCATCATGCTCTCTGCGGCAAGTGCCGTCATCCTAATCATCTTTGGCCTGGACCTTATCAAAAACCAGCGCCGCAACGCCGCCCGCCTGTCCTACATCCTTATTGCATTCACCGTCGTCGAGCTTTTGGTCGACGTGATGCTCCAGGGCATCGGGCCCTTCCTGCTGCGTCCCGCGATCCAGCTCGGCATCCTCGTTGCACTTTCGGCAACCGTCGACCCCACGCTTCGTCAGGAGCGCGAACTGCAGCGCCGCCTGCAGGAGATGCTCGACCGCGACGCCGCCGCCGAGGGCATGCTCGGCCGCGATGAAACCGGCGAGGGCTACATCAAGCTCAACTACTTCAACCTGTTCTGGGTATTCTTTGTCTGCTGCGTGCTCGGCCTGATTGCCGAGGACATCTGGCACATGACGGTCGACGACCCGGGCGTCTACCAGAACCGCGCCGGCATGCTGTTTGGCCCCTTCAGCCCCATCTACGGATTTGGCGCCGTGCTCATGACCATGGTGCTCAACCGCTTCTATAAAAAGAACCCCATCATTATCTTTTTGGTGAGCGCACTGCTCGGTGCAAGCTTTGAGGTGTTCGTGGGCTGGTTTATGCAAACCTCGTTTGGCGTGGTCTCGTGGAGCTACTCGCATATGAAGCTCTTTGGCATGCCCGATCCGCTCGCCGTCCTTACGGGCGGACGTACCTGCACGGGCTTTGCCTGTCTGTGGGGCCTGGGCGGACTCATCTGGATCAAACTGCTGCTGCCGAGGCTGCTCAAGCTCATCAACATGATTCCATGGAAGAGCCGCTACTCGGCTACCGTCATCTTCACCATCATTATGCTGGTCGATGGCGTTATGACGCTGCAGTCGCTCGATTATTGGTATCAGCGCGTCAACGGCACGGATCCGGACATTCCCGTCGCACAGTTCTACGGAGAGCACTTCGATAACGAGTACATGGAAAACCGCTTCCAGAGCATGACCATGAGCCCCAAGGATGCGACGCGCGTGTAGCGCCCACCGCGCCCAAAACGCAAAATGCCCGCCGGTATCACACGTACCGGTGGGCATTTTTATAAACGATCCTTCTATCGACGCAAGCCTCTACGCCTCGCGCTCGACCTCACTCACGCATTCGTTCTTAATGGTGCCAACGAGCGCCTGCAGCGCATCGACCACGTGCGGGCGAATGTCCCCGCCGATGAGCACGAGCATGATGTCGTCACCTACGGCAAGCTCGCCGCTTGCCAGCCACACACGCACATAGCCGATACCCGGCATCGCACGCGTCGCCTCGATAGCAGCCTGCACCTTCTGAGCATCGAAGCCAAACACCATGCCGCCCACCTTATGCCCAGGCGCCACGCCATCGGTCTCGACTCCGCGCACCTCAGCCTTGGGCGTCGCGCGCACCACACCGTTATGCGTCAGATACATCCCACAGCCTGCCGCCGAAGCATCGGCCTTGGCCTCGCGCAGCCAAGCATCAATCGAAGGCATCAATTTGCCACTCTCGAGCATCATTTCTCCCTTACCGTCGTCGAGTAGCCAATTTGGGACGGGGCCTTTTTAGCTACTCTCGAACAACTTATTCCTCGACCGGCGTGAGCACCATGACGGCGCGTGTGTTGCTCAGCGACAGCGAACGACAGGTCACAAGCGTTACAACCTTAGTTGCCGAAGCGGCACGATCGGTGGCATCACTCGCCACGGCAGAAGCGCCGTCGAGCATCTCGGACAGGTAGTTCTTGAGTCCGTCGTCGCCCTCAAAATTGGTCGTGCGCGCCTTGGCATACGTGTCCTCGACCACCTTGGTCGCCAGCGGACGCAACTTATACGTCGCATCGCGCGTGATGTAGTACACATATTCAACGCTATCGAACGTTGCCTGGTCAGTCGTATCCGAAATCACGTTGAACATCGACCCATCGTTCATATGGTGGCCGTAGATCGTGGTCTGCTGGTCGACCATTCCCGGCGCGGTGTCATCGCTATCCAAGAAGATGGCACCCGAGGCGTTAGACGTGCCATCGAACAGCGTGTTGAGGTATTTGGAGTTGTTGTTGGTCTGCACCACGGGATAGTTGATGTTGGTTCCCGGCACGTAAATCCAACCCACAATCTCGGGGTTCGTCTGAGCAAGTGCATCAAAGTCGATAATCGGCACGCCGCTGGCGTCCTTATCGCTTACATATTGCTTCTCGATTTTCTGATACGAATCGCTCGCCTGCTTATAGCCAATCTGGGCATTGATAAAGATGGCAGCGGCGGCAACAATCAGACCGATGCCCACGATGATGAGCAGAATAGGAATGATGGAGCGGCGCTTTTTACGCGGCGACTCGGTGTAATCCGACGGCGTGGCATGCGATGAAGACCGGGGCGGCTTCTTAGCGGTGCTATAAGATGAAGGTCGATATGCGGCCGGCGCGTCCTGTCGACGATGCGTCGCCGGTGTCACGGGGCGCGGCGTGCGCGGCTGCTGAGGAGAGGATGTCCGACCCTGCTGTGCCGCATGGGCAGCACCCGGCTTCGACGGATCGGGAATCTGAGAAGCCTTGAATCGTTTTCCCTGATAGTCGGACATGGCTCTCCTTATACTGCGGTGAAACGGCGGAACGCCTAGGCGTCAGCCATCTCCTGCTTCATCTTCTCGATAACCTTGCGGTACTCGGGGTCGCATGCGCCCAAGATCTGCGTGGCATAGATGGCGGCATTCTTGGCGCCGTTGATGGCAACGCAGGCCACGGGTACGCCCGAAGGCATCTGCACCATCGACAGCAGCGAATCCATACCGCCCAGGTCACTCGTCTTCATAGGCACACCGATAACCGGCAGCGGCGTAAAGGCAGCCACGACACCACCCAGGTGAGCAGCCTTGCCGGCGGCGGCGATAATCACTTTGATACCGCGATCGGCGGCAGTCGAGGCCCACTCGTGGACCTTCGCCGGCGTGCGGTGTGCGCTCGCAATGACGAGCTCATAGGGCACACCGAGCGCCTCGAGCTCGGCGGTGCAGCCTTCCATAACACCCAGATCGGACTTGGAGCCCATGATGATCCCGACAACCGGCTTTTGATCTGCCATAAACATAGACCTCCTGTTGAGAGCGGTGACGCAGCGAATCCGCGACCCTTAACTACTGAGAGTAGTATAGCTGCTCCCGTCCCTGCGGTCTTTGTGGTGGCGGCTGAGCCTTTCCCTCGGGAACTGGGCTTCGCGAAGTTTCCCGAGGGAAAGGCTCAGCCGCCACCCTGCGACCTACCGGGAATTGCCATGACGTACGTTGGCTGAAATATTAACGTGGGATCCGCCGTTCGAACGAACGGTGGATCCCACGCTCACTTTTTATTCAGCCCTAGTCATCGCGCAAAGCCACTTCGGCAGCACACGGTGCGGCCAAGTCACCGCAGGCCGGGGCGGGAGGGGCCGAGTTTCCTCCTGAGCGACTCTGCTTGCAGCCGGAGCGAAAGGGGGAAATCTCGGCCCCTCCCGCCCCGGCCGACCAGGTCACACTACACCGTGTGCTGCGGCAGGTCCTGCAGGGCGATGACGTCCATGCCCATGTCGTTGGCACTGCCGTGACCCTGCTGGTCCTCGCGCACCGCCTCGATGGCACTCACGTACGTGTTGGCGGCAGACATCGCGGTCACGCAGGTCACACCGCGGCGCACCGCCTCGGTGCGCAACAGATAGCCGTCGCCACGCGAGCCCGGACCGTACGGCGTGTTGATGATCACCGCGATCTCGCCATCAGCGATGAGGTCGCCGATGTTGGGGCGCTCGGCGTCGTGCGGGCCGCTAATCTTCTCCACGATCTCGCACGTCACGTTGCCTCCACGCAGCACGCGCGCCGTACCCTCGGTGGAGCAGATGTCAAAGCCCAGGTAGCGCAGGATACGCGCGACCGAAAGGATGTGGCGCTTGTCGCGGTCGCACACGCTGATGAATACCTTGCCGGCGCTCGGGTCGGGCAGCTTGTAGTCGATCGCCAGCTGCGTCTTGGCGTATGCCTCGGGATAGCTCTTGGCGATGCCCATGACCTCGCCCGTCGACTTCATCTCGGGCCCCAGGATGACGTCGGCGCCCGGGAAACGACCCCAGGGCATGACGGCTTCCTTCATGCAGAACCAGTCCAGCTGACGTTCGTCGCTCGACAGGCCCAAGCTCGCGATGGAATCGCCTGCCATGATGCGCGCCGCGCACTTGGCCAGCGGCACACCGGTGGCCTTGGAGATAAACGGCACGGTACGGCTGGCACGCGGGTTGGCCTCGATCACGTAAACGGTCTCGCCCTTGATGGCGTACTGCACGTTGACCAGGCCGCGTACGCCCAGCGCCATCGCGATGCGGCGCGTGGTCTCGCGAAGCTTTGCCTGCAGGCTCTCGCTAAAGCTGAACGGCGGGATGCAGGTCGCAGAGTCGCCGGAGTGGATACCTGCCTCCTCGATATGCTCCAAGATACCGCCGATATAGACCTCCTCGCCGTCGCACAGGGCGTCGACATCGGACTCGATTGCACCCTCCAGGAAGCGATCAAGATACACCGGGTAGTCGGGGCTAATGCGCGCAGCCTCGGCCATGTAATCGCGCAGATGCTCGGCATCGTAGGCGATCATCATGCCGCGGCCGCCCAACACATAGCTCGGACGCACCAGCAGCGGGTAGCCAATATGTGCGGCAACGGCCTCGGCCTCCTCAAACGAAGTGGCCTGACCCGCCGGCGGGTACATAATGCCCAGTTTGTCGAGCAGGGCGGCAAAACGCTCGCGATCCTCGGCAAAATCGATGGCGTCGGGCTTGGTACCCATAATGTTCACGCCGCTCTCCTCGAGCATGCGTGCCAGCTTAAGTGGGGTCTGGCCGCCGAGCGTCACCACGACGCCGTCGGGACGCTCAACGTCGATAACGTCCATGACGTCCTCGTAGGTGAGCGGCTCAAAGTACAGGCGGTCGGACGTGTCATAGTCGGTCGAGACGGTCTCGGGATTGCAGTTGACCATGATGGTCTCAAAGCCGCGGGCCGCCAGCGCGTAGCTCGCGTGCACGCAGCAGTAGTCGAACTCGATACCCTGGCCGATACGGTTGGGGCCGGCGCCCAGGATCATCGCCTTGGGCTTGTTTGCCGGCGTGGTCTCGTCGGGGGCAACGCACTTCTTGGCGACCGGGCTCGTGCGGTAGATGTTCTCGTAGGTCTTATAGTGGTATTCCGTGGCACTCGAGAACTCGGCGGCGCAGGTGTCGACCGTCTTCATGCTGGGAACCACGCCCAGACCCTTACGGTAGGCGCGAACAAAGCGCTCGTCCGAGCCGGTCAGCGCGGCAATCTCGGCATCGCTCGTGCCATACTGCTTAAGCAGGCGCATCGCGTCGGCGTCAATGTCCTCCACACGCAGGCCGCGAATGCTCTCCTGGACCTGCACCATATCGTTGATGCGGTTGAGATACCACGGATCGATACCGCAAACGGCATGGATGCGCGCAACATCCCAGCCACGGCGCAGGGCCTCGACTACAAAGAAGATGCGGTGTTCAGTCGGGGTGCCCACGGCCTGGGCGAGCTCATCGTCGCTCAGCTTATCGGCACCCTCCTTGCCGCCGGCGCAAATGCCCTGGTGTCCATCCTCCAGAGAGCGCATGGCTTTGCCAAAAGCCTCCTCAAAGGTGCGACCAATCGCCATGATCTCGCCCACGGCCTTCATGCGCGTGGTGAGCGTGGGGTCGGTACCCTTGAACTTCTCGAAGGCAAAGCGCGGCACCTTGACCACGCAGTAGTCGATCGTGGGCTCAAAGCAGGCGGGCGTGGCTTTGGTAATGTCGTTGACGATCTCGTCGAGCGTATAGCCCACGGCCAGGCGGGCGGCGGCCTTGGCGATGGGGAAACCCGTGGCCTTGGAGGCCAGCGCGGACGAACGGCTCACACGCGGGTTCATTTCGATGACGATCAGGCGGCCGGTCTGGGGGTTCACGGCAAACTGCACGTTAGAGCCGCCGGTCTCGACGCCGATCTTCTCCAAAATGGCGAGCGAGGCGACACGCATGCGCTGATACTCAAGATCGGAGAGCGTCTGCGCCGGCGCCACGGTGATGGAGTCACCGGTATGCACGCCCATGGGGTCGAGGTTCTCGATGGAGCACACGATGATGCCGTTGCCGGCGTGGTCACGCATGACCTCCATCTCGTACTCTTTCCAGCCCTCGATGGACTCCTCGACCAGCACCTCGTGGGCAGGCGAGAGTTCAAGGCCCTGGCTCACGATGGAGACGAGCTCCTCGTGGGTATGCGCGATGCCACCGCCGGCGCCGCCGAGGGTAAAGCTCGGACGCAGCACACAGGGGTATCCCACGCGCTCGGCGATGGCCTCGGCGTCTGCCACGCTGTAGGCATAGCCCGAGCGCGCGACCTCCAGGCCAATCTCGGCCATGGCCTCGTTAAAGAGCTTGCGGTCCTCGCCGCGCTCGATGGCGGCAAGGTCACAGCCGATCATCTCGACGCCGTACTTGTTGAGCGTGCCGTCCTTTGCCAGCTCGACAGCGGCATTCAGACCGGTCTGGCCGCCCAGCGTGGGCAGCAGCGCGTCCGGGCGCTCCTTCTTGATCACGCGCTCGATAAATTCGGCGGTGATGGGCTCGACATAGGTGCGGTCGGCAAGGCCCGGGTCGGTCATGATGGTCGCCGGGTTGGAGTTGACCAGGATGACCTCAAAGCCATCCTCCTTGAGCACCTTGCAGGCCTGGGCGCCGGAGTAATCGAACTCGCAGGCCTGGCCAATGACGATGGGGCCCGAGCCAATGACGAGGATACGCTTGATGTCGGTACGTTTAGGCATGTTAGTTCTCCTCGGTCGCAGCGTTCTCGGACTCGGCGAAATTCCAGCCGGCGAGGCGGTCCTTCGCGGTGTCGATGTCCAGGTAGTTCTCCTCGCCGTCCATGAGTTGCGTAAAGGCGGTAAAGAGATAGTGGGCATCGGTGGGGCCGGGCGAAGCCTCGGGGTGGTACTGGACCGAGAAACACGGGGCGTCGAGCAGCTGGATGCCCTCGGCGGTGCCATCGTTGAGGTTCACATGTGTCAGGCGAATGCGACCAAAGCGCTCGTTCATCACGACCGGCGCGATACCGCGGCGTACCCAGATGCGCAGATCGCCGTCGACCGCGTGCTCGGTCTCGCCGCCCGAAAGCTCGGGGACAAGCTTGCCCAAGCTGGGGAACAGCAGTCCGAAGCCGTGGTTTTGCGCGGTAATCTCCACGCGGCGGCTGACCAGATTCATAACCGGCTGGTTGCCGCCACGGTGACCGAATTTGAGCTTTTCCATCTGGGCGCCGCATGCCAAGCTGATCATCTGGTGACCGAGGCAAATACCAAAGACCGGCACCTTGCCGATCAGCTGCTGCACCTGCTCGTAGGTCTCCACCACGGCATCGGGGTCGCCGGGGCCGTTGGACAAAAAGACGCCGTCGGGATTCATGTCGAGCACCTGACGCGCGGGCGTATCCCACGGCACGACGGTGAGGTCGCAGCCGGCACGGACCAGGCCCTCCAGGATGCCGCGCTTGACACCGCAGTCGTACGCGACCACGCTGTGGCGGGCGGGGGCGGCAGGAGCCAGTGCAAAATTATGCTCGGCGGGCAGGTCGCTCGCAGCAAAGGCATGGGGCTCAGGGCAGCTCACGGTCTTGACCAGGTTCTCGCCCACCAGCGTAGGCGCGGCGGACAGACGCTCGGCAAGCTCGTCGACGTCAAAGATTTCCGTCGAGATAATGCCCATCTTGGAACCGTTGTCGCGCAGGTGGCGCACGAGAGCGCGGGTGTCGACGCCCTCGATCGCGACAATGCCGTGTGCACGCAGGTACTCCGGCACGCTGACAGTCGAGCGCCAGTTAGAAGGCGTGGCGCACATGTCGCGAACGATCATGCCGCGCATGGCTGGAGCACTCGCGGGGCGAGCGGTGTCACCGGGGAAGGCCGACTGGACGTCGGTCTCGTCAATGCCGTAGTTGCCGATCTGCGGATAGGTCATGGTTACGATTTGGCCGGCATAGCTCGGATCGGTCATGACCTCAAAGTAGCCCTCAAGCGAGGTGTTGAAGCAGACTTCGCCGGTCGCGGTGCCCTCGGCGCCGCATGCACGTCCATAAAAAATGGTCCCATCCTCAAGATACAGGATACAGGGACCGCAGGTGCCCTTGCTGGTTTTGGCCAGCATACGCTGGCAAAGCTCGCTGGGCGCGAAGGTGCGGGCGGCAGCGCCCGCGGTATGGTTGTTCGCCATAATTCTCCTTCCCGGTCTCACAGGACCGGCTTAAAGGTGTGTAGTTAGGCCTCGCGGTATTGTAACCGCAAGCATGCCTCATGGCGTTAATTTCATCGAAATGTTTACGAAATGATAATTATGACTTTCTATGCATAATGATTTTTCTGGGACGGGGATTAAAAATCATCCCGCGGGGCTTGTGGCTCACACGGGATGATGGCGTCTTATTTTTTCTTGTCCTGTTCCAGCAGATCGGACGGTGAACGATCGGGCTTACCGCCGCGGAAAATCTCGCGGCCATGCAGACGATGCTCCAGGTCACGTTCGGCCTTTTCCTCGTCAATCTTGGTCTGGCTCACCACCGGGTCCTCGATCAGCGACGAAACCGAGTTCACCTGTTTTTGAATGCGCTCGGCAATGGTGTCGTCCATGCTTACGATGCGCATCTTCCAGTCGATACTCGTGGCGTTGGATGAGCTCTTGGTCCACACAAACGTCAAAATGGCGCTCTGATGACCCCGCGCGGGGAACATGCCAAAAAAGGAATCGTGCTGAATGTTGCTATCCTCGTCGATATAGGCGTGAACGTTATACACCACGCGGTCAATCTTGTCGTTGAGCAGGGCGTTGGTCGCAAGCGCCGCGGCCTGGATCTGCCCGTTGGACAGCAGCTCGAGCTCATTGGCAGACGATGTGTCCAACACCGTCACCTCAACCGTGCCCGTGCGCTCATCGGCCTCGTCGACAGAAAAATCAAGCGGGAACTGCGTAAAGCCGTTGCCCCATTCGAGTCCACCCTTGAGCGCGGTCGAGACGGTATCCACCGAAACGCTCTCGGACAGGTTGGCGGTATTCAGACGGCGCATCACGCCGTAGCCGATCTGCATGCCCACGATCAGCACCAGAATACCGATGACCACGGCCATGGCAGTCTTCGTAATGGTATGGCTCACCTGCGAGCCCGAAGGGTCGTCCTCGGACAGCGGGTCGATATGTTTTGCCTGGCTCGCGCGGTCCTCGCTGCGCAGCTGCGCTAGCGCCGCTTTGTCACCGCGCTTGGCCGCAGCCTCCTTCTCACGCATGCGCTCGGTTCGCTTTTTGGCAAGCGTGGGATCCAAGACACCGGATGCATCGATTTCGGAGAATAACTCCGTCACTTCTTCCGGAGTCAAAGGGTTCTTGTCAGCCATAAACTTCCTGTCATATCAATCAGTCGAGCTCGTGCGCACGCGCACCTTCGAACTGCATTCGATAGTAACGGGCATAAGTGCCGCCACGGGCGAGAAGCACCTCGTGCGTGCCACGCTCCACAACGCGACCATGCTCAACGGTCGCAATCTCATCGGCATGCTTAATGGTCGAAAGACGGTGGGCGATGATAATCGTGGTGCGGCCGCGTGCCAGCTCTTCGAGCGACTCCTGCACCGCCTCCTCGCTCTCGTTATCCAAAGCACTCGTCGCCTCGTCCAAAATCAGGATCTTGGGGTTCTTGAGAAACACTCGCGCGATGGCAACACGCTGCTTCTGTCCGCCCGAAAGACGGCTGCCGCGCTCGCCCACGACCGTGTCATAGCCCTGTGGAAGCGACTCGATAAAGGCATCGATGTTGGCGCGACGGGCGGCCTCGGCGATCTCTTCAGCCGTAGCGCCCGGCTTGCCATAGGCGATGTTCTCGCCAATCGTACCGTCAAATAGATAGACATCCTGCTGCACCAGGCCGATGGCGCGGCGCAGGCTCTGCTGCGTCACATCGCGCACGTCCTGGCCGTCGATGCTAATGGATCCGGCAGCCACGTCATAAAAGCGCGGCAGCAGCGAACAGGTCGTGGACTTGCCACCGCCCGAAGGGCCAACCAAAGCGATGGTCTGCCCAGGCTTGATGGACAGATTCATATGGTCGATAACGGGACGCTCTTCGGCATCGCCCTCGCCCAGCTCAACGTCCTCGTAGTTAAAGCACACGTCGTGATAATCCACGGCGCCGGCGGTCACCTGCAGATCCGTGGCGCCCGGCTTGTCCTGGATATCCGGCGCGGTCGAGAGCACCTCGTCCATACGCTTAAAGCCAGCGATGGCCTTCTGATACATTTCGGCCGAATTGACGAGTGTCTCGAGCGGCGTGCAGAACAGCGAAATGTAGAGCGCGAAGGTTGCCATATCGACCGCCTGCAGCTGACCCTGGGCAACGAGCCAACCACCCAGCAGCACCACGATCACGTACAGCACGCCCGAGAGCAGGCCATACGTCGCAGTATAGACGCCCATGGCGTGATACATGTTTTCCTTGGACGAAAGGTAGCGATTGTTGGAGGCGCGGAACTTAGAGCGCTCGGTCTCCTCATTGGCAAAGCTCTTGACCACGCGCATGCCCGCCAGCGAATCCTGCAGCTGCGCATTGATGCCGCTGATTTTTTTGCGATTGTCGCTAAAGACCTCGCGCATGCGCATGTTCTGCCAAAACATGATGACCGCAAACGCTGCTGTCACCACAGCCATGGCAAGCGCCAGCACCGGGGCGATGGTAAAGAGGATCACAAACGAGCCGATAATCTCGATGCCGCAGATGATGATCCACTCGGGCACGTGATGCGCCGCCTCGCAGATATCGAACAGGTCGTTGACCACGCGGCTCATCATGTCGCCCGAGCTGTTACGGTCGAAGTACGCAAAGCTAAAGCGCTCGTACTGGTCAAACAGGTCCTCGCGCATCTTGGACTCCATGCGCGCGCCCATCACGTGGCCCCAGTAGCTCACAAAGTAGCGGCAGGCGCAACGGATGATATACATCAGCACCAAACCCACCGCGATCATACCGAGCGCCTGCATAATGGCAGCCTGACCCTGAGTAAACAGCCCACCGGTCAAATTTCGCAGAATAATAGGAAACGCAAGGTCAATGGCAGCAAGCACCAGAGCGCAAACAGTATCGGCAACAAAAAGCCCCATCTGGGGCTTGTAGTAAGAAAGAAACCTCTTCAGCATGTGATCCTCAAAGAAATATCAACAACGTAAGGCCCTGGGACAAAGCAATCAGCAGTACTTGTCCCAGGGCTATCCCCACTCGTTAAAGCTCCGCGCCCCCAAGGCGGTGCGCGATGCTATCGCAGGCCAAGGCGCCCACGACGGTCTTGGCGTCTTCGATCTTGCCGTCGAGCACGGCGTCGATCAGCTCGTGCAGCGGCACCAGGTCCACGTTGACAAACTCGTCATCGTCGGGGTTGGGCGCATCAAACTCGAGCTTGGTAGCCAAGTAGATGTGGATGATCTCATCACAAAAACCGCAGGACGTGACAATCGACGTCAAAAAGCGAATACGACCAGCCCTAAAGCCCGTCTCCTCATGCAGTTCGCGCTTGGCGCAATCGAGCGGGTCCTCACCTGGATCGAGCTTGCCGGCGGGAATCTCGACCGTCACGCGGTCGATGGCGGTGCGGTACTGACGCACCAGTACGATCTTGCCACTCTCGGTCAGCGCCACAACGGCCGCCGCACCCGGATGGCGAACGATATCGCGGGCGCTGCGGCGACCGTTGGGCAGCTCAACCTCAAGACGGTGGACGTCGAGGATCTTGCCCTTCCAGGCGCACTCCTCCGAAAGAATCTTCTCGTGCAGCTCGGCATCGTGCGGGTCGTCGTCGCCCAGCACCAGCGCCGGCTCGTCAGCGACCTCGCCACCAGGCTCGCCCTCGGCGTGCCCATACATGCGGCTGTCCTCTTCGACGATCTGCGCGTCCACGAGCTCTTCGTTCTTCTCGTCCATCCGTCTCATTCCTCTCGGATTTTAGGCATCCCAGGCGTCGCGGCCGCGCAGCGCGCGCAGGCCGATGTCGTGACGCAGGGTCTTGCCCTCAAAATCAATCTTCTCGCAAGCCTCGTAGGCAAGGTTGCGAGCGTTCTCAAACGTGTCGCCCAGAGCGGTCACGGCAAGCACGCGGCCACCATTGGTCACGAGCTGGCCGTCCACCACGGCAGTACCCGCGTGGTAAACGGTCACGTTCTCCATGGCCTCGGCATCCTCAATGCCAGTGATGACCTTGCCCTTCTCGTAGCTGCCGGGATAGCCCGCGCTCGTCAGGACAACGGCCACGGCCCACTCATCACGCCAGTCGAGCTCAATCTGATCGAGCTCGCAGTTGGCGCAGGCGAGCATGACCTCGACCAGGTCGTTCTTAAGGCGCGGCAGCACAACCTGAGTCTCGGGATCACCAAAGCGGGCGTTGAACTCCAGCACCTTGGGGCCGGCGGGGGTGAGCATAAAGCCGCCATACAGGCAGCCGCGGTAGTCGATGCCCTCGGCAGCGAGCTCGGCCACGGTCTGCTCCATGACCTTCACCATGGTGGCGTGCTCCTCGTCGGTCACGATGGGCACCGGGCTGTAGACGCCCATGCCACCGGTGTTGGGGCCCTTGTCGCCCTCGAGCGCGCGCTTGTGGTCCTGCGAGGTGGCCATGGGGCGCACGGTCTTGCCGTCGGTAAAGGCAAGCAGCGAGCACTCGGGGCCGGTCAGCATCTCCTCGATAACCACGGTGTTGCCGGCATCGCCAAAGGTGCCGCCAAAGCACTCTCGCACGGCCTCCTCGGCCTGCTCAAGTTCGGTCGCCACGATAACGCCCTTGCCCGCGGCAAGGCCGTCGGCCTTGACGACCAGCGGGGCGCCCTGCTCGCGCACGTAGGCGAGAGCCGAAGCCTCGTCGGTAAACGAACCATAGGCTGCCGTCGGAATGCCCGCACGCTCCATGAGCTGCTTGGAGAACAGCTTGGAGCCCTCCATCTGGGCGCCCTCGGCACCCGGGCCAAAGCAGGGAATACCCGCCGCGCGCACGGCGTCGGCCACGCCCGCCACGAGCGGAGCCTCGGGGCCAATTACCACGAGTCCGCATCCGTGGCTCTGAGCAAACGCCGCCACGGCCGCAGGATCGCAGTCGTCGAGAACAACGTTCTCGCCGCAGCTCGCGGTGCCGCCGTTACCCGGCGCAATGTAGAGCTTGCCGGCGCGCGGTGATGCTGCGAGCTTTGCTGCCAAAGCATGCTCGCGGCCGCCGCTGCCCAACAACAGGATGTCGATGGTTTGAGTGTCCGCCTTCAAGGGTGCCTCCTCTATGGATGAATGGCCCGCTCCGCGCGAGCCCTTTGCAAGCAAATATACCCCTCGGCCGCCCACTTGGGCTGCAAAGGGGTATATCGCAATAACCAAATGGTCCCGATTACTTCCAGAATCGGTTGATGATCTGCTCGCGACCAGCGCCAACGCCAATAAACGTCACGCGGGTGTGTGCTAGATCCTCGATAAACGCCACGTAGTCCTGGGCCTCCTGCGGCAGCTCGTCAAAGCTGCGGCAGCCGGTGATGTCGCACTTCCAGCCAGGGAGCTCCTCGTAGATGGGCTTGGCATTCTCAAAACGCATCTGGTGCTCGGGCACGCTCGTATAGCGCTCGCCATCGACGTCGTAGGCGACGCACACCTTAATGGTGTCAAAGGCCGAAAGCACGTCGAGCTTGGTCAGGGCGATATCGGTGAGGCCGTTGACGCGCGAGGCGTAGTTGGCGATGGGGCCGTCGAACCAGCCGCAGCGACGACGGCGACCGGTGGTCACGCCGTATTCATAGCCCTCCTCGGTCAGCGTGTGACCGGCCTCGGACTCATAGGAAAGCTCGGTGGGCATGGGGCCCGAACCGACGCGGGTGATATAGGCCTTCATGACACCCAGCACGCGGTCGACGTTCTTCATGCCCACGCCGGAGCCGGTGATGGCACCGCCGGCGGTGCAGTTGGAAGACGTCACGTACGGATAGGTGCCGTGGTCGATGTCGAGCAGCGTCGCCTGGGCGCCCTCAAACAGCAGGTCCTTACCCTCATCGATCATGTTGTTGAGCAGCAGGCTCGTCTCGGTGATGTAGGGGCGCAGGCGCTCGGCCATCGGCAGGTACTCGTCGCAAATCTGGTCCACGGTGTAGGTGGGCAGGTTGTAGATGAGCTCAAGCTCGGGGTTCACGCGGGCGAGAGCGGTCTCCAGCTTGTCGCGGAACAGCGCCTCGTCCAGCATATCCTGCATGCGCAGGCCAATGCGGGCCATCTTGTCCTGATAGCACGGACCGATACCGCGCTTGGTGGTACCGATGTTCTTCTTGCCGAGCTTCTGCTCAAAGGCGCCATCCAGGTCGATGTGGTACGGCATGATGACATGCGCGTTGCCGCTAATCTTGAGGTTCTTGGTGGTGATGCCGTCGGCCTCGAACATGTCGATCTCCTCAAGGACAACCTTGGGGTTGACGACGCAGCCGTTACCGATCACCGACACATGGTCGGAATACATGATGCCGGAGGGCACCTGGTGCAGGCCGTACTTCTTGCCGTTGACGACGATGGTGTGGCCGGCGTTGTTGCCGCCCGAGTAGCGCACGACGGCATCGAAGTCGCCGGCGACCAGGTCGCAGATCTTACCCTTGCCCTCATCGCCCCACTGGGCACCGACCAAAACGGTTGACGGCATGTTTACTCCTTACATTCATGGACTGTCTACGCGCCACGCCGGCACGCAGAAGCACAAAACATTCCCAGTATACCCGTGCAACGGGCGCCTGTCCTACTCCTCGGCATGTGCCCCATCAAGCTCATAGAACTTGGTGGATGCCGGCAGGAACATCAGGTCGACGTCGCCGATCGGGCCCGAACGGTTCTTGGCCACGACGATACGCGTAACGCCCTCGTCGGGTCGATCGTCGCGCGAGGCTTCGGCCTCGTCGGCGGAGCGGTCCAAGAACATAACGATATCGGCGTCCTGCTCGATGGAGCCCGATTCACGAAGGTCGGAAAGCTGCGGGCGCTTGCCGGTACGGGATTCGACCTGACGCGAGAGCTGCGACAGCGCGATGAGCGGGATCTTGAGTTCCTTGGCCATGATCTTCAGACCACGCGACATCTCGGAGACCTCGACGGTACGGCTCTCGGAGCGGCGTCCCGGCGGAGGACTCACCAGCTGCAGGTAGTCCAGGATGATGATGGCCTTCTCCTTGTTGTGGAGCATGCGGCGGCTCTTGGCGCGAATCTCGGTCACTGTGGTGCCGGGCGTATCGTCAATCAGAATATCGAGCTTGGACAAGGTCTGCGTGGCCTCGTTGATATTGGCCCACTGCTCGGGGCTAATGCGGCCCATGCGGAAGTCACTGATCGAAATCATGGCGTAGGCGCAAATCAGACGCTGGGCAATTTCCTTGCCCGACATCTCCAGCGAGAAGAAGCCGACGGTATAACCGGCCGCGGCAGCGTTGAGCGCCAGATTCAGGGCGAACGACGTCTTACCCACAGCAGGGCGGGCGCCGATGATGATGAGCTGGCCCTCGCGAAAACCCATGAGCATGCGGTCGAGCGACGGGAAGCCCGTGGGCACGCCCGCAGCCTGGCCGCCTGCCTGGCACACTTCCTCGGCCTCGTTATAGGCCTCGACCATAAACTCGGTCAGCGTCTTGTAGCTCGACTTGACCTCGCGCGCCGTGACCTTGAGCAACTTGCTCTCGGCCAGCTCCACGACCTCTTTGGTATCGGTGGGAGCGTTATAGGCCAGCGCGTTGATCTCGTTGGTGGCGCCGATCAGCTCACGCAGCATCGAATCGCGGCGAACGATAGCGGCATGGTGCTGCCAGTTGACGAGCGACAGGGTCTGACCCATCAACTCCAAAATATAGGCCTCGCCGCCCACGGCATCAAGCTTGTTAATGCTTCTCAGGTAGTCGATCAGCGAGATGGAGTCGATGGGAATGCGGCTGTTGTACATATCGACCATCGCGGTATAGATGGTCTTATGAATGGGCCGGTAGAAGTCATCGGGCTGCAGCTCGACCTGGGCCTCTTCGACCACCTCGGGCGATAGCAGCATAGCGGCCAGTACATTGGCCTCTGCATCTTGGTTTTGGGGAAGACCCAACTTGGAGCCGCGGTCCTCAACCGTCAGCCCGGTCTCCCTATCGTCATATGCCATGAGCATCCTCATTCATATCGCTTGCGAGCATCCATAGTATCAGCCACAGCTTTAAATCGAGGCGCGCCTTAACAATCATCACCGAACCAAACGGATGAACGGTCCCTTATGTGCGTTGTGTTAGACGGCTTTGGATACTGGGACTTTTCCTATAATCTTTCTTGCTTAGATAGCAGGCGAAAGCGAAGGAGCTCCTATGGTCACCAAGGATGATGCGTGTTGGATAATCGGCCTTTCCGCAGGTGCGGGCATTGGCGTATACCTTGATGGCGGCTGGGGCATCGATGCGCTTGTCGGGCGTGAGACCAGGGCTCATAACGACATCGACCTGTTCGTTCAGCGCGGGGATTACCAAAGGTTCGTGGATCTAATTGCTGATGAGGGGTTTTCCGAGGTGGCTGCATCTTTCACCACCGAAGATCACACGGTGTGGCAAGACGAGGCGGGGCGCATCGTCGACCTGCATTGCTTCGATTTCGCCGAGAATGGCGATATTCTGTATCAGGGAGATCGTTTTCCCGGGGAGGTCTTTTCGGGGAGGGGGCGCATCGGCGAGGTGGAGGTGTCGTGCATCGACCCCGAAAGCCAGCTGTTGTTTCACTTGGGCTATCAGCATGACGAGCACGACGCCCACGATGTCATGCTCCTATGCCGTGAGTACGGTTTCGACGTTCCCGAAGAATATCGCTAGCTGTTGCTATTTGCATCGGGGCACGACTTCAGCGCTTGCCGCAGATGCGCTGCGCCAGACCGCCCTGGACATCACGCCACGCCGTATATGGCCCTCCGCGCACGCGAGTCCCATTTCGCCTGCTTGATCCAGTACTCGTAGAACGGATAGGGGGTCACCTTGTACTGGCGCCAGGTCTTCTCGTACGTGCCGCGGGCTGCCTGCCTCACTATGAGCTCGGCGAGCTCGTCCGCGCTCCTGCGGACCTTGAAGCACCATGTCCACTTGAACCAGGCGAGGTAGTTCTCGAGGCGTCTCGTGGAGACACCCCGGAACCTGCCGATGAAGTGCCTCATCTGGGAGTGGAGGCTGTTCACCCTGTTGATGGCGTGCTCCTCCCTCTTGCTGGCGATGTGCGCGCCGACGCCGAGGGCGGGCAGGACGCGGCGGTACACGTGCGCACGGTCCGTCGAGATTATCGCGCCGACCGCGAGCTTGTCGGCGAGCAGCTCCCTGGCTGCCGCCTCGTCGAGGCCGCCCCTCCCCGCGATCTCGTAGAAGATGTCGCCGGCGTCGTTGATGCCGGTGAGCACGCATATCTTCTCGTGCCCGTCGGTTCCCTGCGACCTTGTGCGGGGCTTCCTGGGCATGCCGGACTCCGACCTGGAGCGGTTTCCCTTGAAGCTCTCCCTGAAGAAGCACTCGTCGAGCTCGGCCCCGCCGCCGGCCTCCACGCGGAAGGCGGGCATGCGCTTGGCCATGGCCTCGAGCAGCCTGTGGCGCATGAAGAACGCCGTCTTGAGGCACACGCCGCACTTTTCCGCCGACTCGCGCAGCGGGAGCATGTCCACGTGGCACTCCGCGAACCTCATCCAGGCCGACCTGTCGAGCTTGGTGGTGGAGAAGATGCGCATGGTGGCGTCGGTGAAGGTCCTGGCGCACCCTCGGCAGAGGAACCGCTGACGGCCGCTCCCGTCTCGCCCCCTCTTCACGTAATGCGGGGAGCCGCACCAGGGGCAGGCTCTGTCGGGATCGTCTTCCGCCCCCTCGCTTGCCGCGAGTTCGAAAAGCTCCGCGTCTATCAGCGCCTTGAGCGATCTCAGGGCCCTGCTCTTCTCGGCAGCCGTCATCTGCGGGAGGAACTGCCTCGTCAGCTGGGTGAGCACGTCTTCCATTGCAACCTCCATCTCTCCTGATGATGGAATTGTCGCAACCGGGGCCCCGTCGCGTGTACTGCGTGCAGGACACTTATCCAAAGTGGTCTAACACAACGCTTATGTGGGACTGCATCTCAATGTATGACGTGACACCCACTCAGCGCAAAAAATAAAAGGGCGCCCCGGTCTCTCAGAGCGCCCTTCTTAGAACAAGATTGTTGCGTTGCAGCAAATGCTACTCGGCAGCAGCCTCGGTCTCGACCTCGGCGGTCTCGGCCTCGGCGACCTCAGCGGCCTCCTCGACCTCAGCATCGGCAGCGAGCTCCTCGGCGGTAACGCCGACGAGAACGACAACCTCGGCCTTGATCTCGCGGTACAGCGAGATGGCAACGGTGTGGGCACCGGCAACCTTGATGGGCTTGCCGAGCTCGACGCGCTTGCGGTCGATGTCCATACCGAGCTGATCCTTGATGGCGTCAGCGATCATAGCGGCGGTGACGGAGCCAAAGAGGATGCCCTCGTCGCCGACCTTGACGTCAACGGTGACCTGCTTGCCCTCGAGGGCAGCCTTGGTCTCGTTGGCGGTAGCCAGACGGACGGCCTCGCGCTTGGCTATGTTGTTGCGACGCTCGTCAAGCTGCTTGAGGTTGCCCTTGGTGGCGGCAACAGCGAGCTTCTTGGGGAACAGGAAGTTCTCAGCGTAACCCTGAGCGACCTCTACGACGTCACCCTCGCCGCCCTTGCCCTTGATCTCATCGAGAAGAATAACCTTCATGATGCGTCTCCCTTCTTAGCCGCGGTCGCGGTTGCCACGAGAGGAAACCACGGGGACGGTGTACGGCAGGAGAGCCATCTCGCGGGCACGCTTGATGGCGTTGGCGATGTCATGCTGATGCTGCGTGCAAGCGCCAGTGACGCGACGGGGCTTGATCTTGCCACGGTCGGTCATGTACTTACGGAGAAGCTGAGTGTCCTTATAGTCGATGAACTCAGTGTTCTCCTTGCAGAACTGGCAGTACTTACGACGCGGCTGACGTGCAGAAAAATCATTAGCCATGTCAAAATACCTTTCATTTGGCAACTTCGGCGAACCGAAGCCGCCTCTCACTCAAAAATAGGTGAACAACCCTTAAAACGGGATGTCCTCATCGTAGACGTCGACCGCGGGCGGCGTAGCCACCGGTGCGGCAGGACGTGCTGCGGGCGCGGGAGCTGCGGGGGCGTAACCGCCCTGATCGTAGCCACCCTGGCCACCACGGGAGCTCATAAACTCAATCTCATCGACGATGACCTCAAGCTTGCTCCTGCGCTGACCGTCGCGCTCCCAAGAGCTGTAGCGCAGCTTGCCCTCGATCGCGACCTTGTTTCCCTTTGCCAGGAAACGGCTCACGGCCTCGGCGCGGGTGCCGAACATAGTGCAGTCGACAAAGTTGGGATAGTCCTCCCACTCGCCAGTCTGCGCATTGCGGCGGCGATCGTTCACGGCGACGCCAAAGGACAGAACCTGGGTTCCGCCGGCAGTGGCGCGCAGCTCGGGATCGCGGGTGAGGTTACCGGTGATGTTCACTCGATTGATGCTCATTACTCACTACTTCCTCTTGGGGCACAAGCCCAGTCCAAAACGACAGTCTTACTCCTGGTCGTCGCGACGGACGATCATGTGGCGGACCACAGCGTCGGTGATGCGCAGGACGCGATCAAGCTCGGCGATCTGGGTGGGATCTGCGTGGAAGTTGATGAGGGTGTAGTCACCATCGGTGAGGTCGTTGATCTCGTAGGCGAGCTTGCGCTTGCCCCACTCGTCAACGGAGTCGACCTTGCCAGCGCCCTCAGCGATCGTGGTATCGATACGCTTCATAACAGCGAGACGAGTCTCGGGGTCGAGCGACGGGTCAACAAAGAACAGCAGTTCATAAGCCTTCATATTGTCACCTCCTCTGGGCAAATGTGGCTTCAGGTCGTGAAGGTGCGCCTGAAGCAGGAAAAGACTTGGTAATAATATCTTTCAACCTCCTAGGCTGCAAGAATATGCAGCTACAACCTCATGACCTCCACATATGCCCATATTCGCACGACGTTTCATGCGCATTCCAACCAAATGCCGACCAAGAGCTTGA
Source organism: uncultured Collinsella sp. (assembly GCA_902490405.1). Classification (GTDB taxonomy): domain Bacteria; phylum Actinomycetota; class Coriobacteriia; order Coriobacteriales; family Coriobacteriaceae; genus Collinsella. Next base: position 65,009 of record CABUDS010000004.1, on the reverse strand, counting down.
CGGATTTGTGGACAAGATACGGTGCCGCGGGGACAAGCTGAGCCAAGCCGCAGGTCAACGGGCACAAGGCTGTGGTCGCAAAATGCATACCAGTGGCCCACAGCACCACCCAAAGATTTTTAAATTCATTGCCAAGTCGCTTATGAATACCCTTTTTTGAACAATTGAGTTGATCAACCACGCTGGTCGGAAGCCGTTTTTTGGCACCTCAAGCCCCACTGCAGCGCCAAGCACGGCCAAGCGTTTTAAAAAATGCCAACTTTTCTGTTTGCACTTTGCGATTCCTCGTGTATACTGACTTTCGCATTTAACGGAGAGTTGTCCGAGTGGCCGAAGGAGCACGATTGGAAATCGTGTAGGCGTCAAAAGCGTCTCCAGGGTTCAAATCCCTGACTCTCCGCCAGTTAATTCCAAAGCAGGCCTTCGAGCCTGCTTTGTTTTTACCCCACGCGGAGGGGTGGCAGAGTGGTTGAATGCGGCGGTCTCGAAAACCGTTTGGCCTGTATAAGGTCACGAGGGTTCGAATCCCTCCTCCTCCGCCATTTTGGTTGAGAAAGCTCCCGGCAACGGGGGCTTTTTTGTTATCGAGATACGTCTCGATCCCGCCTTTCCCTCAAAAACATGTACGTCACCCTCCAAAACCGACATTTTTCGGCATCTTTGAAGGCTGACGTACACGTTTGGATTGAGCTCACGGGAGTGGCACTATTCGGAAGGCGCCTCATCGTCTCGCATGCCTTTCCAGTTGCGGATTAGCGCCTTGCGTAGTTCGTTTTGCTCTCGCTGGTAACCGGTGTCGGTACAGCGAGGCATGCCGAGCGCTTCGCGAATGTTGTTCATGGCGCGGTGAAAGGCGAGCTGGCTGCCGAACTGAGCCGAAGTGAGCGTAACGATTCGATATCCCATTTGGGAGAGAACGGCCTCTCGCTCCGCATCTGCTCCCTTGCGCTCGAGCTCATCGTGAAAACCGCCCTTATATTCGATACCGAGCTCCCTGCGCTTATAGGTCACGAGCGCATCGATTTTGAGTGTTCGAGCTTTGGCGCAATGCCAGAGACGTTGAGGGATCTCGAGCGGTTTGTTGAGTTCGATACCTCGGATGCCAACGCCGCCTTCGCTTGTTGGGAGCGAGAGGGCGATTGCCGAAGCGGTCTCCATAGGCGAGGCCGAGCAATCGTAGATGTGCCTGAGCGCGAGCCGTGCACGTGTGGCACCGGGTTTGCCGGGATGCCGATCGAGCAGTTCGATTATTTCATCCTTGGAGGTGGTGGCTGGTTGCTCGGTATAAGGGTCGGCGGGATTGAGCCTCATGCGATAATCGCCGCAAACTTCATAGCCATATTCGAGATATTCGATCCTATCCATCCACTCGGCAGCGAGCACGAAGGTGAAGGCTTCGTCGGTGATGAAGATTCCGGGCGTCAACTCGTTAATATGCTCGTAGGGAAGATTTTGTCCAAGAATGTGGCAGACGACGCCTTTGGTACGAATTCGCTCAAATTCGAATACGACCGCGATATCGATAGTCTTAAGCATATCGGACGGAATGCCGCAGTCGGTAAGGGCCTGTCGTATGCGCGCAACACGTTGCTGGGTGGAGATGCCTTGTGCGCCTATCTGGTAGTCGTGCCGCGCAAGAGACTGAACCAAATTCTGGGGTGCATGATGGACAAGCCATGCGGTTTTATGCGAAATGAGAACAGGGGTATCCATTGAGGGCCTCTCGCTCTGAGCCAGTATCCAACTCTTATGTCCGTTGAAGTGGGGAAATATACCGGATGTGAGTAAATCAACTCACTCATGCTGTGAGCTCAATCCAAACATGTACGTCATCCTCCAAAGATGTCGAAAAATGTCGTTTTTGGAGGGTGACGTACATGTTTTGGATCCCTGGCATTCCAGTAACGCCACGCCCGCATCCAGTCCCGACCGTTTACCGAGCAATAGGGTCGCCAGACCCGTCAACCATGTACTATGTACGGGCATTGTCTAAACTCGCAATCAGAAGGACCCCATCTTGCCCGTCGTCGCCGCTATGACCGTTACCTCACACGCCACGGATGCCATGGTCGCCATCCCGTTTTGGCTCGAAATGTTCGCCGTCGTCGCGGCTTCAATCTCGGGCGTGTTGGTCGCGCGCGAGCACAAGCTCGATCTGGTGGGCGCGGTCGCGCTTGCCGTGGTCTGTGGCTTGGGCGGCGGTCTTTTACGCGACATGACGCTGCAGGTGGGCAACGTCTACATCCTCAACCAGCCAATGGCGCTGCCGCTTTCCATTGCCACGGCAGCCATCATCTATATTTTCCCGGCAATCGTCGACAAGCCCGAAAAACTCATTCCCCTGCTCGACATCATCTCGGTCGGCATCTACGCCGCCACTGGAGCAGACAAGGCGCTGGTCTACGGCTTTGCACCGGCGGTGTGCATCATGATGGGCTTTTTCACCGCGGTGGGCGGCGGCATGTTGCGCGACGGCTTTATGGGCGTGGTTCCGGGCATTTTCCAACGTACTAACTTTTATGCCATCGCCGCCATCGCCGGATCGACAAGCTATGTGTGTCTCGTTATGAGCGGCATTATGAGCAATGTCGCCGCGCTGGTCGTATGCGTTGTCGTGACCATGGGTCTGCGCTGGCTCTCGCTGCGCTTTGACATCAAAAGCCCCACCGAAGAAGATATCGCGCGCTTCTTGCACCGTAAAAAGTAAACAGCACGGCACGACCCTTCGAAATGCAACCGAGAGGTTCTTTTAGAGCGCCCACGCGTTGGGTACCCTGTTAGGTGTATGTCGAGCATCTGACGAAGGATTCACTATGCCCTGTAATCAATTCCCGTCGACCCAGCGCCGTAAAGCGTGGGTCCGCATCACGATCCTATTCGCGCTCGTCGCCCTAGCGGTCACCGCACTTCCCACGGCGTCGTTCGCCGGCACAGACACCGCAGGCAACGTACTTGCGACCGACAATGACGCCAATTCGTCCGGCGTCGAAGGTGACCTGTACTGGGCAGGTCAGGCCCTCAACTTGGACGATGCGTCCATCGGCCGCGACATAATTGCAGCAGGCGAGAGCCTCTCCATCCGCGACTGCACGGTGGGCGGCGCCGTCCGCTTGGCGGCGCGCACCATCGACATTGCCAAGACTACGGTTGATGGCAGCGTGACCGTTGCCGGCCAGCATGTCGTGCTCAATTCCGACAGCACCACCAACTGTTTCTATGCGATAGGCGAGACGGTTGCCCTGCGCGGCTCTACCAAGTCGGCAGCGCTTGCGGGCGATACGGTGACTATCGATGGCACCGTCGAGGGCGATGTCGAGGTTTGGGCCGATAAGCTCATCCTGGGCAAGAACGCCCACATCACCGGCACCGTGAACGCGCACGTCTCCGAGGACCCCGAGCGCGCCGCGGGAGCCGAGGTCGGCGCGCTCAAGATCGACCGCACCGAGAGCGAGGATACTTCCACCGTTAACGATGTCATCGGCGGCATCGTCGCCGCGGCGCTCTCGACCTGCTTTGTCGCTCTGCTGCTCGAGCTCGTCTTTCCGCGCGCGACCGCCAGCGCCGCCGGAATGCTCCACCAGCGCCCCACGCCCCTGTGGGTGAGCGGTCTTCTGGGCACGGTCGCTATCGTCCCCGCCGTCCTGCTGCTGATTATCTCAATCGCTGGCCTGCCGCTTGCCGGAACCCTCTTGTGCGGCGTTATCGGCATCGCGTTGGTGTCGAGCGCCTTTGCGGGGTGCGCGATCGCCCGCATGGTCGGACACAACCAGAACCGCTACGCCATGGCAGCCGCGGGCGGCGTGGCCGCGGGCGCGCTTACGGCAATCCCCCTCGTAGGCGATTTCATCAGCGGCGTGGCCTTTGTCTTCACGCTCGGCTACATTATCCAGATCATCTGGCGCAACGCCCACCTCAAGTCGCAACAGCCGGCTAATACGCCGGAACTCCCCACCGCTTAGCCGCCAACCGCCACAAAGGGGACAGGCACCTTTGTGGCGGTACACAAACAAAGCGGGGCACCCAATCGCATCGACCGGGTGCCCCGCTTTTTCATGTCTCGTATTGATAGTCGAGGCGAACAACTACTCCTCAGAGCCGTCGTCGCGCTTACGACTACGGATGAGATGCGCCACGCCAATGCACAGCACCGCGCCACCAGCAATCCAAGTAAATGTCACGCCGTTAAGGCCGGTGAGCGGGAGGCTGGAGCCCTTCTTGTCGGTGACGGTGAGGTGCACCATGCCGATGGTAGATTCTTCCTTCCTCACGAGATTCAGATTGGCAGCGCTAACAATATTGCAGACGGGCTGCACCGCTTCCGTCTTATTTGCCGGAAGCGTATTTCGGCTAATCGTAAACTTAATGCCCTCGCCGCTATGGGAGTTGTTGTAACCGGGCGCAGCAGTTTTCTCGGTAAGATTGTAAGTGCCTTGATCGAGACCGAAGACGTTAATTTTGCCGTTGGCATCAGTCTTGAGGATGGCTTCCTCCGCCTTGTCCGTCGTGGTACCGTTTGCCTTTATGTACTTGTTGGACCCGTCTTCCTTCAGCAAAAACTCAACGTTCGCCAGACCATCATTCGGTTTGTCGGAGCCGACCTTGGTAACATCGATGCCATAAGTGTAGTCATAAGCAGGATGTTCGACCGTACTGCCGATACCTTCGCCATTCGGGTTGTTGGAGTACTCCAGTTTGACCGTGTTCTCCTGAGGCACGCCGAGGATATTCTCGTACTCTTGCTTGATCGTGCCATCATTCTTATTGCAGATAATATCAGGATCAAGCATGGCCTCGTACTCAACGGTCACCCTAGAATCAGCTGACACATCAATCGTTTGGCCATTGGCATCCTTGCAGTCCTTGAGATCATCGAAGTGAACCGTGAGCACATGGTCCCGGTAATCAACCGAGCGGCCATTCACGACAGGCTCGCCGTTAATTTTGACTGTAACATCCAGAGCGCTATTGCCCTCACTGACCTTGTATTTGGGCGTCATGGTCTCAGGCAGTTTATCCTTAAAGGTGTACTCATAGGAACCATATGTATTGATATTGCTCGCAACGGTGCCAACGAGCTGATATTTAACGTACTGGCCAATAGAGGAGTCGGCGCCCAAGTTGGGAGAAGTGAGAATATCGCTGCCACTAAGCGTCCACTTATTATCCTCATCGTCGTAGATTGCCTTGTTGACGGTGGGAATACTGGTCTTCTCGGTAACGGACACGGGACTGCCGCCGATAACAGCGAAAATCGGAGAGGTGCCGGTATCCGGCCTTTTAGTCGTATCATCCGATTTGCTGATACTGCTGCTGTCGGTCAGAAAGAGATAGTACCCAGATTCACTGAAAGAAAACGGCTGGTTCGCTGGAAACGATTCTCCCGTAAAATTAATTGGTTTAGTAGGATTAACTTTCTGCTGAACTATCTTGGCGAGCGTATTGAACAAATCATTCTTGCCGACGATGGTCCCATCGTCATAAGAACCGAAATTGTCCTTCAGCCAATTTGCGACATCCTGCGCGCTGGGACTATCCTTGAGCGAGTTGGAGCCATTACCATCAACTTTTTGGATGGCTTCGATGATTTCAGTCTGAGCTGAACCATTAACGGCCCACTCGACATTTGAAACGATCCTGCTCGAACCGTCGTTTCCATCTACAACATCGGCCTTGAAAATCTGGTAGGCCTTGTACGTCACATCGCCATTCTGTGCGTTCTTATTGATCGTGATGCTATTGGTCGTAGTAGTCGCACCCTCAGCTGCAAACGCCATACTCACCGGGGCCATGACGCCACCGAAGCTCAGCGCTGCTGTGAGGCCGGCGGTTACTGCCAGGTGGGCGATGTTCTTGGTTATCTTCATGTTTGGTCCTCTTTCTTGGAGGGTTCTCTAGTAACTTTTTCAAAACCAATGATCATCAGGTCGGTAGGCCTGCACGTCACTCGCTACGGAGGTAGTACGCCATTGAGCAAGGGGGGACAATTATTTTTCACGGCGACCTCCTCCCCGCTTGATGACGAGCGCGGCAACAATAGCCGCCACTCCAATGGCAGCCAAAACCACCACCAGCACCAACGTTCTATCTCCCGTCGAGGGCATAAAGCCTCGACTTGCTTCTTTACTAGGGGCGTTGAGCACCGACAGCTCAATCGAACCCGTCCCGGCATCGGCGGTATCAACCCGCAGGGGGCTTTCGGCCGACACGGTCACTTTGGGCTTCGCAACTGCTACCTGCTTAACGTCCGGGCCCTCGGCCGTAACCGTCACCATACGTTTGCCCTCAAAGGCGGTGTAGCCCTTGGGTGCCGCGATTTCCTCGACGGTATAGACGCCCGCGTCCACGCCGGTCAATTCCACATGGCCGTCCGCGCCCGTGGTGACGTGCGCGGCGGCATCCGTCGACCACGAGCCGTCAGTCGTTAGAATGCGCCCGCGGTCATCGATGATGCGCAGCTTGGCGCCCGCGAGCGGTTTATCGTCCGAGCTTGAGCGCTTGATCAGACTGAGTCCCCAGGTGTAGGCCGTCGCATCGTCACTCGGCGTGCGGGTGAAGCCGGCGTCGCCAGACTGGTCGGCGAGGGGAGAGCGCGGGTAACGAAGGTAGACCTCGTTGGGGTTGCCCTTGGTGGCACCTCGATTGCAGTTGGCCCCCAACGGCGCATTGTAGACAGCAACCACGCGGGCGCCCGCGGCGAAGGCGTCGGCCCCGCCGAGCGCGGCGACCAGGTCGCCGGTGCGCACGGTGAAGGCATTGCCCTCGACCGAGACCTTGCACCGTGAAGTAATGTCTGTCCACCCTTTAGCCGGCGTCGAGTTGGCGTCGCCGCCCTCACATGCGACGGCGTCGAAGCCGCCGTCCGCGCCCGCCGCCACGTACACGCGCATGCTCGCGGCCACCTTGGAGGGGTCGAGCCCCGCGCTCATGGTGTCGACGAACCGCACCGCATAGGTGTCGTAGGCAGCGAGCCCCGCCGGGACCGTGGCCGAGAGGCGCCAGTACAGGTCGTCGGCGACCGTGGCGTCGGCGGCCTTCTGCCAGGCGGCGGTGCCGTCCTCCAACACGTGCTTGGCCACCTTGGGGGTCGCCGCCTTGGGCTTGACGGTGACGGCGCTGCCGCCGACCAGGGCCATGATCGGCGCGGTGCCGGCCTCGCCCTGGGCGATGGCGTCGTTATCGGCGACGATGAGCCAGTGGCCGCAGGGCAGCTCGGCCGCCGTGCCCGCGTTAAGGGCCACGGAAGGGACGCCGGCATTGCAAATCGCGCGGGCAAGCTTTGCCGTCAGCGCAGCCGTCATGTGCCCGTCGGCATTCATCCATTGGGCAGCATCTTGCGCCGTCGATGCCGAGCTATCAAGCCCCGCATCATGAAGCACCGGAAGAACGGCCTGGCGAACGGCATCATTCGCCCACGTTACGTCAGTTGCAATTTTTTGGTCAGTATCGGCGTCGTCGACAACGGTCGCCGAAAAGAGCTGGTACGCGTCATACCGCGTCGCAACCGTACCGTCCACCGTAATGGCACCGGTATCGGCAGCATGAGCCGTCCCAGGGGCAATCGCGAAAGACAGAATAGCGGCCATGATTATCGTCGCGGCAGCCACCAAGCGGCGCCAAAGCCTACTCACGGCTACCACCTCGACCTTGATCGCGATGGCGACGAGCATGCATCCATGTCGCAGCAAAACACAGCATCGAAGCGCCGGCCAGATACGTCATAGTCAAGCCAGCACCGCCCGCCTCAGGAAGCGTGGTCGAGTACCTGTTGGTAAAAGTCGTCGGCTCCCGGGAGCCATTGTCATACGTGACGACGGTGTCGAGCTGCTCATGCTCATTGTCGATAGTCACGTTAACCGTAACATCGTGCCCGACTGTGTCGTAGGCGATGTGGTCCTTGACGTTGTTCTCGGCGCCCTCGGGGACGACCTCAGAGATGGCGTAAGTGTAGGTACCGGCCTTGTTGTAATCGACATTGAAGGAGACGTTGCCCTTGGCGTCATTGGTCACCGTCTGGAGCACCTTGCCATCGGCGTCCTTGAGCGCGAACGAGAACTGCCCCTTCTTGAATGTGCCCCCTTCAAGCACTTTCTTAGCCCGAATTGTTACAGTTCCCTTTAGACGATTGTCATAGACCCAAATCTCGTCCTTTTTGTCATCGCCTATGATCTCCGCACCGCCGGCGATGGTCTTTGCCTTAGCTAGCGCAGTTCGATAATCCTCGTCACTCGCGCTGCCCTTGAGCATGATCCACGTGGAATCGGCCTTGGCATAGCCAACAGGCGCCCTGGTCTCCACGAGCTGGTAGAGCACGCAACTGTTCATCGCCTTGTCGCTCGTGCCGAACGATATCTTGCCGTTGGCATCGGTCTCAGCGGTGGCAAACAACGCTCTGGTGCTCTCCCCACCCATATCCACGCTGTAGAGCATGAACTCCGCCCCTTTGAGCGTAGCACCGACCTGCTGGGCGTCGTACTTGGTCATCGTGATGCCGTAACCATTGCCACCCGCACTAGCGGAAGCGTTCTGGATGGTCCATATTCGCTCGTCAATCGCTGTGCCTTCCGTCACACCCGTAAGCTTGGCGGTATTGGAAAGAGACACCTCTTCACCGGGGTTTCCGGTCGGGATAACCTCGTACTCGACCTTGAGGTATTTCTCGTCGGGCACCTCAAGAGTCAACTTCGTACGCGAGCCAGATTCATCATTGACTTGCTCCATCTTCGACGAATAGTCCTTATCAGTCAGCGGTGACCAGGCGCCATTCACCCGCTCATAGACCTTAAGCGTCGACGGCACCAGCGTGCACTTGGCATCCATGGTATCGACGAGCTCAAGGAAGTCAGTGCCACTCTTAAGGGCAACAGCAGATTCGTTAACAAGAATGGTGTACTTTATTCGATTGCTACTACTGACCTGCTCACCGGTCTTTTTGATGACGTTGTTCTTGATGGTGACGGCACCGCTACCGAAGTCGAACTCTTTATCTCCCGACTTAGCGCATGCGGAGTTGGTAAACATCACCTCATTCTTAGAAACATCGAGTTCGTCGCGCTTGACCGCCGTTTTGTATGTGAGTTTCGCGTAGCCGGCATAGCTTCCAAGCTTAGTCGTGGGGATGGAGAAAGTGACCGTGTTGCCCCTGCCGCTAACGTTGCCGGCGGCAAGCGTCTGACCCGTAACGACCTCCTTGGCCTCGCTTCCGCGATGAAGCCCCGTATGCTGATCGTAGGGGTTTTGCACGAGCGTGTACGTGGCGGAACCCGCAACATAGCTCATGCCGTCCGGAAGGCTGTCAACGATATTCAGCGATTTACCGTAGAGTTTTCCGGCTCCATAATATTCTCCGGCGTCGCTCTTGTTACGGTTCGCGTACACCGTCCACTCAACAATCCATGCGCCCTTCTCGTCCGAGCCGTCGACGGCGCTCCATTCGAAGCCCTCCTTCCAAGACACCTTCGCCTCAGCTTTCGGCTTCTCGACCGCGGGCGTCGTTTCCTTGTTGACAACATACATTGGACTATCGGTGTAGTACGGCCAACCACCGTTCTGCCCCGGCACCGTAACCGATGCGAAGTTCGAGTACCAGCCCGATAGTGCTTCGGACGTGGTGGTATAGGTGATGACGGCGTAGTCCTCGCTCTTGAGGGCGGCCTTCACCTTGTCGTTAACATAGATATCAAGGTCGAAGTTTCTTTTGTTACCATTCTCCGATACGACCTTATTAGCCTGAGTATCTACAAGTTCATTTTTAGTTAGCTTCCAATCGACATCTGGAGACAGATCGGTTTCACCGATCTTGATCTTTATTGACTTGACATCAACACCAAGTTCTTGCTTCCACGCCGACTGAAACGTATCCTTCACCGTCACCAAACCAGGATTGGCCGCATTGACAATAGCCTTAAGCGCGACACGCGTCTCCCACGTCGCTCTACCCGTCGTCGCGGCTTCATCGGAGCTCACGAGCCTCTTAGTGATCGGCGTACCGACCAGCTGCGGCGTGAACTGACCTTCGCTGGCGCCGGAAACGGAACCCTCGCGCTCGATGGTCGCGTTATTGCGCACGGTGTCGTACGAGCTCGTGTCGTTCATCTTGGTGTGATAGACGATACGATAGGTGGCGCGCTTGTCGGCAAGGTCGGTCGGGAACGTGTAAGAAAACGAGTTCTGCGACGGATCGAGCGCGCCGGTCGCAAGAACCTCCGACCCGGAGCTGCCCTTGTAAACCGTGTAGCCCCCTGTATACGTTTGCTTATCATCCAGACGGTCAGTGAACATATAGCCGCTCATATCAACTTTGAGTTCGCCTTGATTGAGTGCGACAGTCCACGAGATATCGGAGGGCGAGCCCGAACCGTCAGACTTCTTGATCATGTCATAGCGAAACTTGCTGGGAGCAACAGTCACAGAGCCGTTTTGGCGATCGCTCGAGCTGCCCCACTCCCACGTTGCCGTGTTCTTGGATGCGTCCTGCTCGTCGACAAACTCGCCGTTACCCGCGGAAACACCGCTCTTCAGCACCGTCTCATACGTAATCGTGTGCTTCCCCTGGGAAAGGTTGCCCAGATTGTCGATGGTCACAGTCTGACCGTCGACCGTCGGCTGCGGACCGAGCTTCTTGCCATCGAGCGTGAAGCTGCCGTCCACAAAGTCGAAGTTAGCGCCCAGCGTATCGGTCAACTTGACATTCGTTGCATACGATTCGACGGTAAGCTTGACGGTCCACGTAACTTTGGCCACGCCATCGGCGCCCTGGGAGAAGGCTCCTGATTTCTCCCCTTTGACGGCGCCATCCGTAGTTGGAATATTGATTGATCCCGCACCGGGGAACTTGATAGGTGTACTGCTGCCCGAGCCAGCGTTCTTATTTGCTAACTCAAATGAAAAATTGGCTCCGACAAAAATTTCCGCAGGGTTTTTGTCGAGCCAGCTCTTGTCAAACGTAAAAATGACCTTATTGTCCTTGATCTCCCACGTACCAGCCTTTTCGGCAGTAGCCTCCGGACCCTCCATGAGGTCGCCACCGGCGTTTTTGTCAACGACTATGGTATCGGGGAGCTCGTAGACAGCGATGTAGTTCCGAGGCGTAGGCGCCTTATCACTTATGAACCGTGCCGAGAAAGCTCCGTAGAGCTTCGAAGTAGACGTTACGGCAGTATCACCCAAAGGCTTATTATGGTTCTCATCGGTATACAGCTTGACCTCAACCGTTGCCGTATCGCCGTTGATCACAATCGGCGTCGGCGTCGTCGCATCCTCGGCGCGCACGGGGGCTGCACCGTGAAAAACTGCGGCGGTGAGGCTAATCAAAATGAAGATCAGGGCCGCCATACCCAGCGACCGTGAGCGGTGTGCGTCCATAGTTGTCCCCTAATTCCTACAACACGTTGTGGAATACGGCGAATCGTCGGACCGAACACAAACCCCAACATCAACGAGAACCTACCTAGCGCATTGCAAGAACCCACTGGGGAGCAACTTCTAAGACGGTTCGTCTATGCCACAATGCATAACATACAATATAGATACCAGTCATGTAAACCGCAGGTAAAGAGGTCTTTTAATTTAATACCAGTTGATATTTACCTGTTAACAGTTTTGTATCATACCGGCTATATTCAGTGAAATTATGTATATATTTAAACAACTTACCTTTGACCAGAAAGCCGATCGGAGGGGATAGCCGCCCCCACCGTGGTGTAGGCGAACCTGTCCCCCTTGCACCAAAAAGGGCGCCGACCATTGCGGTCGACGCCCTTTCTTGTTAGACGCTATAAAGCCCAGCGCTTATTTGTTGACCTGGCCGGCGCGGACGGCAGCCTTCTTGCGGTCGGTGGCATTGAGCAGACGCTTGCGCAGGCGAATATTCTTGGGAGTGATCTCCACCAGCTCGTCATCGGCGATGTACTCCAGCGCCTCCTCCAGCGAGAAGGTGCGGGGCGGCACCAGCTGCACGGAAATATCGGAGGTCGAGGAACGCTGGTTGCCCAGGTTCTTGGTACGGGCGATGTTGACGACCATGTCGCCGGCCTTGCTGCGCTCGCCCACGATCATGCCCTCGTAGCACTCGGTGCCCGGCTCAACAAACAGCTGGCCGCGCTCCTGCAGCGTGCCCAGGGCATAGGCAACGGCCTTCTCGGTGGTCATGGAGATCATGGCACCGTTCTGACGGTTGCCGATCTCGCCGGCGTAGGGACCGTACTCCAGGAAGGTGTGGTAGAACACGCCCTCGCCGTGGGTGACGTTCATGATGCGGTTCTTAAGGCCCATGATGCCACGCGTCGGGATCTTAAACTCGAGGTGCGTCACGATGCCCGAGGTATCCATGCTCGTCATGATGCCGCCGGAGGTGCCGAAGACCTCAACGACCTTGCCCGAGTACTCGTCCGGGCATTCGACGACGGCCTGCTCGACGGGCTCCAGCTTGTTGCCGTTCTCGTCCTTCTTAAACAGAACGCGGGGACGACCGACCTGGAACTCAAAGCCCTCGCGGCGCATGGACTCCATCAGAACGGACAGGTGCAGGATGCCGCGGCCCGAGACCTCGACGCCGCTCTTGTCCTCGAGCTCCTCGATCTTCATGGTCACGTTGTTCTCGGCCTCGTTGAACAGGCGCTCCTTAAGCTGACGGGCGCCCACGATGTCGCCGTCGCGACCGACGAGCGGGGAGGTCGAGGCCTCAAAGACGATAGACAGGGTCGGCGGGTCGATCTCGATGGGTTCGAGCTCGACGGGGTTCTCGGGATCGGTGTAGACATCGCCGATATCGGTGCGGTCGATGCCCACGACGGCGGCGATGTCGCCGGCGCCGACTTCCTGGCACTCGGTACGGCCCAGGTAGTCGAAGGTAAAGAGCTGCTTGACGGTAGCGATGGCGCTGGAACCGTCGTTCTTAACGACCAGGATCTGGTCGCCCTGGTGGATGGTGCCGGAGTACACGCGACCGATACCGATACGGCCGACAAAGTTGGAGTGGTCGATGGTCACGCACTGCATGGCCAGCGGGGCGTTCTCGTCAACCTCGGGCGCGGGCATGTCGTCGATGATCATATCGAGCAGCGGATACATGTCCATGTTGCCGTCGTTGGGGTCAAGGCGGGCAAAGCCATTCATGGCGCTGGCGTAGACCACGTGCTCCATGGCAAACTCGAGCTGGTCGTCGGTGGCACCCAAGTCGGCCATGAGGTCCAGGCAGTCGTTGTAGGCCTTCTCGGGGTTGGCGCCCGGACGATCGATCTTGTTGATAACGATCATGATCTTAAGGCCGGTGTCGATAGCGTGACGCAGCACGAAGCGGGTCTGGGGCATGGGGCCCTCAAAAGCGTCGACCAGCAGCAGGGCGCCATCGGCCATACGCAGCACGCGCTCGACCTCGCCGCCAAAGTCGGCGTGGCCCGGGGTGTCGATGACGTTGATCTTGACATCCTTGTACTCGATAGAGATGTTCTTGGCGAGAATCGTAATGCCGCGCTCGCGCTCCTGGTCGTTAGAGTCCAGGACGCGGTCCTCGACCTGCTGGTTAGCACGGAAGGCGTCCGTGGCACGCAGGAGCTTGTCGACCATCGTCGTCTTGCCGTGGTCGACGTGGGCGATGATGGCGATGTTCCTCAGATTGTCTACGCGCATGTAGTTCCCCTATCTTCTATCTATATACAAACGGCACGCGTATGCGACCCGCCCAGCAACACAACGCTCAGCGGGAATATTGAGCCTTTTACCGAAAACTCGTTTATTTTAGCGATTTTAGATAAGAGGGGTTTCCTCACCTGCAGGTTCAGGGTCGCTCCACATAAAACCATCGCCGGCGCCCATGCCCTCATACAGCACATATGCCGAAAAACCGCTCTCGAGCGTGGTTTCGAAGAAGCTCACGAGCAGAGCATCGTGATAGCCGCCGTCAATCTCGACACAACCGGTGTAGCCGATGGCATAGCGGGCGATGCGGCCCAGGCCCTCGTCCTTAAGACCCATCTTGTGCTCGGAGATAAAGTTGGTGGCCGCCTCGAGGCACGCCTCTTCGCCGTCCTCATCGAGCGCCGCCAGATATCGGTTGGAAGCAGCGTCCTCGATCGCCACAACTACGCCCGGATTCTCGCCGGCGGCAAGGTCGTCCAAGAACGCACCAATCAGGTCACACACCATGGCGTCGAGCTCGGCGGAGACGTTACCGGCGTCCTGCATATCCTGTGCCATCTTTAGACCTTCCCATCGAGTCCGGCGTCGTTACAGTTCTTGTGCCTCGGCAGCAATCTTGGCGGCAGCGTCGCGGGCGCGCATCATATCCATCGCGCGCTTGTCGAGTACCTTGATCTGGTTGGTCAGCATTACTGCATCGACCACACCCCAGATTACCAAGCCTGTTGAAATCGAAAACCCAAGCGCACCAACTGTACCACGAAGGCGCGAGCAGATTGCCGCGACAAGGGCGGAGACGACAACCATCTTGATAAACGAGCCGCGGCGCTCGCGAAGCGTGCGGGCCTGCGTCACATAGGCAATGCGAGCCGCCTCAGAAGCCTCCGAGCGCATCTGGGCCTCGCGCGCAATGGCCGCCGCTTCAGCCGATACGCGGGTACCCATCAGCGACCTCTCCGCTCGCGTGCCAGACATTTAGAAGTCATCGGGGGAGAGCGTATGGACGAACTCGTCGAACTTCTCGAACTCCTGCTCGTCGTCGACTTCCTCGGCGTGGGTGGAAACAGTGCCCAGGCGATTCATGATGTCGTCCTCCACAAACATGGGAGCATTGCTGCGCACGGCAAGGGCGATGGCATCGCTGGGGCGGGCATCGATCTTGCGCTCGTCACCATCGGCCAGTACGACAATCGTCGCGTAAAACACCGGCAGCTCGGCGCGAACGATCTCGATGCGCTCGAGTTTGGCGCCCAAGGCGTCAACGGTATCGAGCAACAGGTCATGGGTAATCGGGCGCTCGGCGCGACCGCTATCGATGCCGCGGCTGATGGCAGCAGCTTCAAACGAACCAGTCTGAATGGAAAGGGAACGCAGCGGCGCGGGCGAGTCCGATTTGCTGCAGCGCTCGCGAAGCACGATAAGCGATGGCACGGGACCGGCGGCCATGACGATGGTCTCTATGTCGACACGAACCATGGAACACCTCCGGTACGTAGCGGTTAACACGCGGCAGCCCGCCGCATTGAATAGCTATACTACCCAAACTTTCGCACAGCACACAAAATCAAAGTAGTCTTTTTGGGACGGGGCTCTTTTGACTACTCCAGCAGGTAAGAAAAAAGCCCCGAGGAAACCCTCGAGGCTCTTCACAGTTTTGATGGTGGACCTGACAAGATTCGAACTTGTGACCTCCCGGTTATCAGCCGGACGCTCTAACCAACTGAGCTACAGGTCCATCATGGTGGAGGTTAGGGGGATCGAACCCCTGACCTCAGGCTTGCAAAGCCCGCGCTCTCCCAGCTGAGCTAAACCCCCACGGAGACAGTAATAAACACCCCAGCGGCGACTCGGCTCTCGCTGGGGTGTTTATTGCGAAAGAAAGTGGTGGACCTGACAAGATTCGAACTTGTGACCTCCCGGTTATCAGCCGGACGCTCTAACCAACTGAGCTACAGGTCCATCGCGCAAGGGATATATTAGACGAGTCGTTACGCGCACGTCAACAACTTTTTTGAAAATCTTTGGGAGGGGTGGTCGCCGGGCTGACGAGATGGTTTTGGTTTGCTGCTCGGACAGTCCTGCGCAAGACGAAGGCCACATTAAGTGGCCTTCTTTGCGTGCGGAACTCGCGACAAACCAAAACCATCTCGTCAGCCCGGCGACCATGGGGTCCCAAGGTTTTCAAAAAAGCGGTCGGCGCGCAGGTGCGCCGACCGCCGATATATGGGGTCTGATATTTTCTACCAGCTAGGGCCTCTTACTCGTCTAGGAGATCCTCTGGCATGTCGTTGCCGTCGCCTAGGTCGACTGGGGCCTCTTCGGCGTCGGTTGCGGCCTCGGCGCCTTCGCCTTCGGGCTTCTCCTTGGCGGCCGTCATGCGGGCTACGGCGCAGATGCGGTCGTTGTCGTCGACGGTCATCATCTTGACGCCCTGGGTGGCGCGGCCGGTCTGGCTGATCTCGTCGGTCTTGACGCGAATGACCGTCGCGCCCTCCGTCACGATGAACAGCTCGTGCTGCGGGCCCACCGTCTTCATGGCCGCGAGGTTACCCTTACGCTCGGTCATTTGGATGGTGTAGACGCCCTGGCCGCCGCGATTCTGCTCCGGGTAGTCCGCGACCGGCGTGCGTTTGCCGTAGCCGCGCTCGGTGATGACGAACAGATCGCCGTTGCCGTTAGTGACTTCCATGCCCAGAACGCTCACGCCGTCCTTCATGCCGATACCGCGAACGCCGCTGGTGTCGCGGCCGGTGGCGCGCACCTGCTCCTCGGAGAACATGATTGCCTTGCCCGCGGTGGTGGCTAGGATAATCTTGTCGCCCTCGCGCACGCGGCGCACGTTCAGCAGCGCGTCGTCGTCACGCAGGTTGATAGCGATCAGGCCGTCGCGGCGGCTGCGGTCGTATGCGCTCATCACGGTCTTCTTGACCATGCCGCTCTTGGTGGCAAACATCAGATACTCGTCGGCAGGGAACTCGCGGCAGCTGATGACGCTCGCGATCTTCTCGCCCTCCTCGAAGGGCAGCAGGTTGACGATCGCGGTACCGCGCGCCTGGCGCGTACCCACCGGCAGCTCGTGCACCTTCAGGCGATAGACCTTGCCCTTGCTCGAGAAGAACAGCACATACTCGTGCGTGGACGCGATGAACATCTCGTCGATGACATCGTCCTCTTTGAGGTTGACGCCCGACACGCCCTTGCCGCCGCGCTTCTGGGCGCGGTAGGCGGCCACCGGGATGCGCTTGACATAGCCGGTGTGGGTGATGGTCACGACCATGTCCTCGTCGGCAATGAGGTCCTCGACGTCCAGGTCCTTCTCGACCTGGCTGATCTCGGTGCGGCGCTTATCGCCGAACTTCTTGGAGATCTCGCGCATCTCCTCCTTAATGACGCCCAGGATCTTCTCCTCGTGCGCCAGCAGGTCCTCGTAGTAGGCGATGGCGCGGCGCAGGCCGTCCAGCTCTTCCTGAATCTTGTCGCGCTCCAGGCCGGTCAGGCGGCGCAGCTTCATCTCGAGGATGGCTGTGGTCTGCTCGGGCGTAAAGCCAAAGCGCTCGATCAGGCGGCTGCTGGCCTCGGAATCGGTCTGCGAGGAACGGATGATGCTGATGACCTCGTCAATATGGTCGAGAGCCATCAGGTAGCCCTCGAGGATATGCGCGCGGGCCTGGGCCTTCTTAAGGTCGAAGCGGGTGCGGCGGGTGACGACGTCGACCTGGTGATCGATGTAGTGCTGCAGCATCTCGCGCAGGCTCAGGCATTTGGGAACGCCGTTGACGAGCGCCAGGTTGTTGGCGCCAAAGGTCGTCTGCAGCGAGGTGTACTTATACAGGTTGTTGAGCACGACCTGCGGAATGACGCCCTTCTTGAGCTCGATGACCAGACGGATGCCCTTCTGGTTGGACTCATCGCGCATGTCCGAGATGCCCTCGATGCGCTTGTCGTTGACGAGCTGGGCGATCTTCTCCTGCAGGGTGCCCTTGTTGACCATGTAGGGAATCTCGGTAAAGACCAGGCGGTTGCGGCCGGTCTTGGTGGATTCCACGTGGGCCTTGGCGCGCACGGTAATGGAGCCGCGGCCGGTCTCGTAGCTCTGCTTAATGCCGGCGCTGCCCATGATGATGGCGCCGGTGGGGAAGTCCGGACCGGGCATGATCTGCATGAGCTCGTCGACGGTGGCGTCGGGGTTGTCGATCAGGTAGCAGGTTGCCTCGATCGCCTCGGTGAGGTTATGCGGGGCGATATTGGTGGCCATGCCGACGGCGATGCCCTGGCTGCCGTTGACCAGCAGGTTGGGGAAGCGCGCGGGCAGCGCCACGGGCTCGGCGAGCGATTCGTCGTAGTTGGGCTGCCAGTCGACGGTATCCTTCTGCAGGTCACGCAGCAGTTCCATGGCGGGCTTGGCCAGGCGGCTCTCGGTGTAACGCATGGCTGCCGCGCCGTCGCCGTCGATGTTGCCGAAGTTGCCGTGACCGTCGATGAGCGGCGTGCGCATGGAGAACCACTGCGCCAGGCGGACCATGGCCTCATAGACCGCGAAGTCGCCATGCGGGTGGTACTTACCGATAACTTCGCCGACCGTCCAGGCCGACTTCTTGTGCGGGCGGTTGGGGTAGATGCCGCTCTCGTTCATCGCGTACAGGATGCGGCGGTGCACCGGCTTTAAGCCGTCGCGCACGTCCGGCAGGGCGCGCGCCGTGATGACCGACATCGAATACTCGATAAACGACTGCTTCATCTCGCGGCCAAACTCCGAAATCTGGAGCTGGCCGCCGTTGATATCCTCGCCGGCCGAGGCGCCACGATCGACTTCGCCAAAGCTCTCCTCGAGCTCACCGTCGTCCTCTTCCTCGTCATCATCGGCATCGGGGTTATAGGCGTCCGGATCGCCGTCCTCGCCCTGCTCAGCACGGGCAAGCAGGCGCCTCAGATCGTCGGGCATGCCGGCGTCGCCGGCCTCGCCCATGCCCTCGTTATTGTTGATATCGTCTGCCACGTTACCTCCTCTTAAGCGTCAAGGAAGCGTGCGTCATGCGCGTGCTTCTCGATGTACTCGCGGCGATAGCCGACCTCGGAACCCATCAGCTCGCGCACGGCGCGGTCTGCCACCACGGCGTCCTCGATCGACACGCGCTGCAGGATGCGGGTCTTGGGGTCCATCGTCGTCGAGGCAAGCTGCTTGGGGTCCATCTCGCCCAGGCCCTTGTAGCGCTGGACGGTATAGCCCTTGCGCTTCTTGGTGATCTTGCCGTCCTTGGCCTTGCCGTCCTCGTCGTTGTCGTCGGGGTTCAGGCCCAGACCCTGGATGGTGTCGCGCAGGATCTCGTCTTCGGGCTGGCGGCCGTTGGGATACACGTAGTGGATCTTGTTGCGCACCTTGATGCCAAAGATAGGCGGGCACGCGACGTACACGTAGCCGGCGTCAATCAGCGGACGCATGTACTTGTAGAAGAACGTCAGCAGCAGGATGCGGATATGCGCACCGTCGACGTCTGCATCGGTCATGATGATGATCTTGTGGTAACGCGCCTTGCTAATGTCGAAGTCGCCGCCGTCGCCGGCACTCGTCGTGACGCCGCAGCCGATCGCGGTAATCAGCGACTGGATGGTGTCACTCGAGAACGCGCGATGGTCACCAACGCGCTCGACGTTCAGAATCTTGCCGCGCAGGGGCAGAATCGCCTGGATGTCTCGGCGACGGCCGTCCTTGGCCGAACCGCCTGCCGAGTCGCCCTCTACGATAAAGAGCTCGGTCAGCTCGGCATCGCGCACCGAGCAGTCAGCGAGCTTACCGGGCAGGGACGCCGTCTCGAGCAGGCTCTTGCGGCGGGTCGCCTCGCGCGCCTTGCGGGCGGCGTTGCGCGCCTTGCAGGCCTGTTGCGCCTTCTTGACGATCTCACGAGCGGGCTTGGGATGCTCCTCGAGGTAATCGGTAAGGCCGTCGGTCACGATCTTGAGCGTCAGCGCGCGCATATAGGAGCTGCCGAGCTTGGCCTTGGTCTGGCCCTCAAACTGCGGATCGGGCAGTTTGACCGAGATAACGGCCGATAGGCCCTCGCGCACATCGTCGCCGGTCAGGTTGGCGTCTTTTTCCTTGAGCAGGTTCTGCTTGCGAGCGTAATCGTTAATCACGCGGGTGAGCGCGGTGCGGAAGCCCTCGAGGTGCATGCCGCCCTCGGGGGTGTAGATGTCGTTGGCGAACGACATGACGTTCTCGCCGTAGCCGCTATTCCACTGCAAGGACACCTCGACCTCGCCCATCTTGGTCACGGGCGCATCCGGATCCGATTTGCCCTCAATATAGATGGGCTCCTTAAAGGCCTCGGGGACATCCTTGCCCTCATTGAGGAACTTGACGAAGTCGATGATGCCGCCGGCATAGCAAAACTCCTCCACATGGGGAGTCGCCTCGCGCTCGTCGGTCAGCACGATCTTGAGGTTCTTGTTGAGGAATGCCGTCTCCTGCAGACGGTTGTGCAGCGTGTCGAAATCGTAGATGCAGGTCTCGAAGATCTCGTCGTCGGGCCAGAAGCTGACAGTGGTACCCGTCGTCTCCGAAGTGCCCACGACTTCCATCTTCTTGACGGTCTTGCCGCGCGAGAACTCCATCTCGTAGATGTTGCCGTCGCGGCATACCTGTACGACCACGCGCTTGGACAGGGCGTTGACGACGGAGATGCCCACGCCGTGAAGACCGCCCGAGACCTTGTAGGCCGAGTTATCGAACTTACCGCCGGCGTGCAGGATCGTCATGACGACCTCGAGCGTCGGGATCTTTTTGATAGGATGCTCGTCGACGGGGATGCCGCGCCCGTTGTCGACGACCGTGATGGAGTTGTCGGCGTGGACCGTCACCTGAATCTCGGTGCAGAAACCGGCCATGGCCTCGTCGACGGAGTTGTCAACGATCTCCCACACCAGGTGATGAAGACCGCTGGCGCTCGTCGAGCCAATGTACATGCCCGGGCGCTTACGAACGGCCTCGAGACCTTCGAGAATCTTAATCTCGCCGCCATCGTAATCGTTTTCGTTTGCCACACGTCCTCCTTCAGTTAAGAAAATGTGTACAGCCTTACTAGTTTATCGTAAAAAAATACCCTCGGGAACGAGGGTATTTGGCTCTACAAGGCCACCAGATGCGATTTAAGGCTCTTTTTTGCCCTGCACGCCCTTGGCCCACTCGGCACTGGCTCTCATGGCATTCTCGAGGGCCTCGCGCAGTTTTTGGTCTTCGATGGGCGCCACTTGGCGCTCAATCTCGGTGCGCTCGGCCTCACTTAGGTCGGCATGCGGGGCCGGCGGTCGCTCGGTCGTCGCCGGGCGCAGGCGCTCCTTGGCGGCGGGCGGCGTGTGACCGGGCGCGGTGGTTTTGAACACCAGGCCGTCCACATGCGCACCGGCGCGCTCCATGCGCGCGCGGATGATCTCGCGCAACAGCGTCATTTCCTGCGTCCACGAGGGCGAGTCGAGATACACCAGCAGCTCATTGGACTCGGGCAGGTAACGCAGTCCCGTCACATGCCGCCCCTCGCGCGTGCCCGAGCACACCGCGTTCCATGCGCGATAGACCGTGCGCGACTCCTCGGCGGCCTCCATCTGCGCACGGCGCTTAGGCGTTGCAGCCGCCAGGATGCGCTGACGCTCGGCATCCAAAAAGCCGCCAAAGGCAACCGTTCCATTCTCGCGGTCGTAATTAGCACGTCTCACCCATGCTCACCACCTTGGCTCGATCAAGCAGGTCATCGGTAAAATACCCCAGATTGGTGGTGGTTATGACTGTCTGGATATCATCACCGATCAGCTGCAGAAAAGCGCCTCGGCGCCCGGCGTCGAGCTCGCTCATCACGTCGTCCAAAAGCAGCAGCGGTGCGGTGCCCAGGATATCGCGCGCCACGGCCACTTCTGCCACCTTCCAGGCAAGCACCAGCGTTCGCTGCTGGCCCTGGCTGGCAAATGAACGGGCCGACCGGCCCGCGACGGAAAACTCAATCTCGTCGCGATGCGGACCCACGAGCGTCACGCCGCGGCGAATCTCCTCGTCGGCGCGCCCATCGAGCGCCGAGAGCATGCGCTCATACGCCCAGCCCCTGAGCTCGTCGCGATCCACGGTGCCAGGCAGGTCGCCAAGCGTGGACACATAGGACACATCGGCGGGCTCGCCGGATGCCACGCGGCCATAGGCGTCGCGCACATGGCCCGACAGCCGGTCGAGCAGGGCCAGACGATGCACGAGCAGGGCCGAACCGGCGCGGGCAAGCGATTCGTTCCAGGCGCCGAGCATCTCGCGGCAGCACCAGGTCTCCTTGAGCAGGGCATTGCGCTGGGTCACGCAGCGCCCGTAGGCACTAGCCAGATCGGCATAGCGCGCACTCAGCTGAACGCCAAAGTCATCAAGTGCGGTGCGGCGCACGCTGGCACCCCGCTTGACCATATCCAGGTGGTCCGGGCAAAACAGCACGCTCGGCAGCACCCCGCGCACGCCGGACGCAGCGCAGCGCTTGCCGTTGCGGCTAAACGAACGCTTGCCGTCTTCCACGCTCAGTCCCATGTCCAGCACACGTCCATCACCTTCGAGCCTCAGCTCGACCTTGCATGAGCCCACGCCGTCATGCACGAGCTCGGCTGCGGTCGGATGCCTAAACGAGGTGCCGCTCGTCAGTAGCTGCAGCGCCTCTATGAGGTTGGTCTTTCCCGCCGCGTTGGGACCTGCGAGCACTGTCACACCGTCGCTCAGGGCAAGGCGGTAGCTGTCGAAGCTGCGATAGCGCGCAACGGAAAGATCGCGTGCGAACATGGTCATGGGCAGTGCTAGATGCGTACCGGCATGACCAGGTACAGGTAGTTGATCTTGTCGTAGGACTTGAAGATGCCCGCCTGCGAATAGCTCTTGAGCTCCAGCGTGATTTCTTTCTCCTTGGACAGGGCATTGAGGCAGCCAAAGATGTAGTGGTAGTTGAAGGCGATGGTGCCCGACTCGCCCTCGGCCTCGACATCGATCGTCTCCTGCGCCAGATCCTGGTCGTTGGAAATGGAGGACAGGCCCATCTGGCCGTTCTCGACGTCAATCTCAAACTTGACAGCGGGGTTGGCGCTCGCGATAACGGCCACACGCTTAAGGGCGGCGTTAAAGGCGGCTACGTCGATCTTGACGCTCGTCACGCACGAATCGGGGATGAGCTGCTTGTAATTGGGATATACGCCCTCGATGCGGCGCGACACGTAGGTGGTGTTGCCGGCCTCAAAGACAACTTGGGTGTCGGTGGCGCCGATCATGATGGTAGCCTGGCTCGCCATGATGCTCAGCGCGTCGTTGAAGGCGTCGGCAGGCACGTTGAGTTCAAAGGAACCTTCGAGGGTCGAGGTCTCGACCTGCGTATCGCACACGGCCAGACGGAAGGAGTCGGTCGCGACCAGGCGCACAGTGTTGTTCTCGACCTTCATGTGCACGCCACCCAGGATGGGGCGGGCCTTGTCAGTCGAGGTTACGCGCCATACGCGACTTACCATTTCGGACAGGATATCGGTCGGCAGCTCGACGGCGCTCTCGATGGCGTATGCCGGGAACTCGGGGAAGTCGTTGGCATCGAGCGTGTTGAGGCGGAAAGAGCTCTTCTCGCAGCCAATCAAAACCTGACGCTCGGACAGCTCAAAGGTGACCGGGGCATCGGGAAGGGTCTTGGTGATGTTGGAGAGCATCTTGCAGGGAATCACCATCTCGCCCTCCTCTTCGACATGAGCTGCGATACGGTGACGAATCGAGATGGTGTAGTTGGAGGTCTGGAATTCCAAGATGCCGTCTTGTGCCTTAACGAGCACGCCCGACAGGATGGGGAGGGTGGATGCCGAAGCGACACCCTTCATAACGACGCCGATGGCTTGTGTAAGCGAGCTCTGGCTGACGGTGAACTTCATCTTTTAATACCTTTCTATAGATATAAATATCTTAATAATAGTAATAGCACTGACGAAACTGTTGATTACTCCCAAAGACGCAGGTCAGACCCAGAAAGAGAATCGACAGCAACCTGTGTGCAACAGGGGTGGTTTTCCACGTTCAAAACCTGCGCAAAACTTTTCATCCCGCGGGTTGGGTTTTAGACACCTTATGCCCGTGGTTTCGACAAGTTTTCAACAGGTGTCTCTATTTCCCTACGAGCGCAGTGTAATTTTATCGCGCAGCGACTTGAGGTCTTCGGTGACGGTGCGGTCTTCCTGGATCATCTTCTGGACCTTTTTGTAGCTCGTGCTGACGGTCGAGTGGTTGCGGTTGCCAAATTCGGCGCCCACCGCCGTGGTCGTCATCTCGCACATCTCGATGGCCAGATAGATGGCAATATGGCGTGCTTTGGCGATATTGGCGTTGCGACGCGGGCCGATGAGCTCCTCGTGCGTCACGCCGTACTGCTCTTCGATGACGGACTGAACCGTCTGGACGTTGATCTTTTTGGCCGATGTGTCGAAGTACTGGCTGGCGATGGCGTCGATATCGTCAAAGGTGAGCTCCCCGCCCTCGCGCTCGCGGTCGCCCGCCTCGCCGGCGCAGCGCTCGCAAAAGCTCTCGAGTTCGCGGATGTTGGTGCCCGAGACCTCGGCCATGTGTTTAAAGTGGTCGTCGGTCAGGTGCCCGCTGTCGCCCCCATAGGCCGCCAGCAGCGAGTCGTCGCCTGCCTCGGGAGCGGCGACGATGGTGTTCTCGTAATAGCGCTGCAAGATCTTGTATTTCATCTCGTAGCTGGGCTCTGCGACCAGGCAGAGCATGCCGGCGTTGAAGCGGCTGGTCAGACGCTCGTCCATGCTCAGGTCCTTGGGGGCGCGGTCTGCCGCGATGACGACCTTCTTGTTGTTGCGGATGAACTCGTCCATGAGCTGGAAAAAGTAGTCCACGCTCGCGCGCTTGCCGATGATGTTTTGGATGTCATCGATGATGAGCACGTCCACGCCGTGGTATGCCTGCATGATAGGGGCGTTGCTCTTCTTTTGGCGGTCGAACTCGGTCATCAGGTCGTCCAGATATGCCTGGGAGTTGGCATACTTGACCTTGATCTCGGGCGACTTCTCGGCGAGCTCGTTTTTGATGGCAAGCAGCAGGTGCGTCTTGCCCAGGCCCGATTTGCCGTAGATGAACAGTGATGTGCACGTGCCGCGCTCGTCCGCGAGGGCGGCAAACTTGAGTGCCGAGCGATAGGCATGGCTGTTCTCGGGGCCGTAGACAAAGTTCTCAAAGGTAAATTTTGAGTTCGCGGCGAGTGGGGCTCCATCCGTATTCTGCTCGGCCGGCACGGTCGGTGCCGGCATGGGTGAAGCGGGGGTCGCGGCTTGCGTGGACTTAGTCGGCGCCCCGCCCTTCATCTGGTTCATCATGCGACGAAAATCATCGGCCGAGAGCGTGTTCTTGATTGCAATGCCCGAATCCGCGCCCGCCGCTGCGTCATGAGCGATGGGCATGTGCGTGACGGGTGCGTTCGTTGACGTCGCAGCGGCGGTCGGCAACGGTGCCATGGTTTCACGGGAAACATCGCTGTGCTGGTGCTCGATTGTCGGCACGTCGCCTGCGGAGGCTGGCGCCGCAGGGGAAGCAGCGGGAGCCGTGGCGGGCACCGTCGCGGCAGCAGATTCGGCCGTTGCGCCTTGCGGTGCCACGATGTCGAGCGCGATCGGAGCAAAGGCGATTTCTTCCAGATAGGCCTCAATAGTCGGCTGATGCTTTTTGAGCTGCGCGATGGCAAAGCGCGAGGGGGCCTCGATCGTGAGCGTATCTTCGGTCAGGCTTATGGCGCGCGATTGCCCCAGCATGTTGATGAGGCGTGCATCTTGGCCGTCGCGCTGGCAAAAGGCGATGGCATCCCCCAGGATGATGCTTGCTTCCTCGTCCACTGTCTCTCCCGTTCTTTAGCTCTGAGCTCGCACGCGAGCGGCGCCGAGTTCGGTCAGATGGTATTTCTGGCCATGCTTGATGACCAAGCCGGCCTGCGCCAAGTCATTGAGCGTGCGTGACCAAGTGGGGGCCGAGTTTCCAAACTCCCTCGCCAGATCGGTAGCACCGCACGCTTGATTTTGCGCCAGATAGCCCAGCGCGGCGTTGCCGCGATCGCTTACGAACACGTCCGGTTGTGGCTGCGCATACTGATTTGCTGCATTAGGATACATCATTTGAGCTGCTGATTGTTGAGAACTCTGCATCGGCGGCATTTGCTGTTGAAAACTTTGAGGCCACTGTTGGTAAGGCTGCGGAGGCACCTGCTGTGCCCAGGGGTTGTACTGCTGCTGCGGCATCCGCTGGTACGGCTGCTGATATCCCTGCTGGTACTGTTGCGGGAACCGCTGGCCATACCCCAGTGGCGGCATCTGCTGGTATGGATATCCCTGTTGGTACGGCTGATAGCCCATTTGCTGGCCACCCGGTGCCCCCGTCGCCTGCTGCATTGCTGCTGCATCCTGATCCGCCAGCGGCATGGTCTCTGGCATGTTTGGCGGCATCGACATCGATGTCGCCTGGGGCTCTTGTGTAGGAAGCATTCCGGGCTGCTGCGTCTGTCCCACGGGGGGCTGCATCTGCTGCGTTGCCATGGGCTGCTGCGCAAAAGCTCCCGGCAGGGGGTATGTGGGATGCTCCGTCTCGGGCCGCACGGCAGCGCCGCGTCCGCCGGCACGCTCGATTTCCTGCACGCGTTTAGGGTTCAGGCTTACCGTAACCACGGTGCCGTTGCCCATGTTGTCCTCGATGGATACGGCACCGCCGGCGTTTTCCAAATACTCCTGCACCATGGGAAACCCTGCTCCGGTTCCACGGATATAGCGCTTCATCTTGCTGTTTGCACTGGTGACGCCAAAGTCGAACGCGCGCTCCTTGTCGTCGATGCCGGGTCCTTGATCGGCAAAGCGGATGGTGTCTCCGCCGTCCAGAATCGAGATGATGGGCTCGGCAAAGTGCGCGTGGATAAAGTTTTCGACAATCTC
The DNA here is from genome assembly GCA_902490405.1 of uncultured Collinsella sp. Taxonomy (GTDB): domain Bacteria; phylum Actinomycetota; class Coriobacteriia; order Coriobacteriales; family Coriobacteriaceae; genus Collinsella. Next base: position 38,417 of record CABUDS010000004.1, on the reverse strand, counting down.
GCGGATGACCATGAGCGAGATATGGCCACCTTGTTCTTTCATGCACTGGTAGACGGTGTTGGTCGTCTCTTCCAAATACGTGCGGACATCTTGCGGCTCAATGACGATCACACGCGGTGTCGACAGCATGTCGTCATAGACGGCGATTCGTGCGGCGTACATGGCTTTTGGCGCCTGCGTGGTCGTCTGCTCGCCTTCCTCACGCTCTTCGCGCACGCCGGTGATGTGCTCGTTGTCGGGTGCCGGGTCTCCGGAATCGACCATGGTGTAAAAGTCGTCAGACATGCCGCTCGCAATCTTTCAAAAGGTTTCGAACAAATAGTAGCTCACTGTGCAATGTTTCTCATCTTTCGACAACTTTTCAAAACCTGTTGAAAACTTTGGAAAACGGGCGAAAAGTTCTCAACATTGCCAACATGACCTGTTGAAAACTCGATGAAATATCGTGAAAAGTTGCCATGTACCGCTAAATCGAGCTTGGCTTATGGGGGAACCGTGTGAACTGCGCAACCTTTTACCTTTGATTTCTTGACATTTGAACATTGATTTCCCTACAATCTTCAAGCTCACGTGTCTATATCTGCGTCCGCGCCCCCGCGGACACTCGAAATGCAGCAGGAGGAACTTAAGATGAAGCGTACGTATCAGCCTAATAAGCGTAAGCGTGCCAAGACCCATGGCTTCCGTGCCCGTATGGCCACTAAGGGTGGTCGTGCCGTGCTCGCCCGTCGTCGCGCCAAGGGCCGCAAGCGTCTCACTGTCTAGCAGCGATACACACATCTCGCATGAAGACTATTAAGTCTCGGCAAGATTTCGAGCATGTGTTCAGTCAGGGGCGTCGTTTCAATCACCCTCTGATTCGAATGACCATATGTGAATCGGTTGGCGAAGGCGACTCCGGAAGGGTCGCCTTCGTTGGTGCTAAACGGCTCGGTTGTGCTGTCGTGCGCAACCGTTCTAAGCGTGTGATGCGCGAGGCCGCCCGCAGCTGTGGATTTCCCGTTGCGGGTTATGACATCATCTTGTTCGCAACTCCCAAGACGAGGGATTCCTCGCCGCAGGAGATGGACAAGGCATTGCGTTCGCTTATGAAACGCGCCGGCGTTGCCGGGGAGGAGCGATGAGCAATCACGTTTTGCGACGTGTTGCCATCGCTCCTATTCGCATATATCAACAGGTTATTTCGCCCTTATTGCCTGACGCCTGCATTTATTACCCAACGTGCTCGCAATACGCCATCCAGGCGATTGAGAAGTACGGTGTTTTGAGAGGCTGCTGGCTTGCCGTGAGGCGCATCGCTCGCTGCAATCCCCTGCACGTCGGCGGTTATGACCCTGTGCCTTAGCGGGCACTCGCTATCGGAGGAAAACTTACATGTGGGATTGGATCGTTAACATCCTTTTTGAGCTGCTCAAGCTCATCCAGACCTTTGCGGTCGACTGGGGCCTGTCCATCATTATCTTGGTGGTCATCATCCGTCTGCTGCTGACGCCGCTTATGCTCAAGTCGACCAAGTCGACGGCTCGCATGCAGGTGCTGCAGCCTAAGATGCTCGAGATTCAGGAGCGCTATGCCGACGATCCCCAGCGTCAGGCCGAGGAGATGCAGAAGTTCTACAGCGAGAACAAGTTCAACCCCATGGCTGGTTGTCTGCCGCTTCTGATTCAGATGCCTATCCTGTTTGCCCTGTTTACGCTGCTTCGTAACCTGCCGCAGTACTTTAACGAGGGCACGTTCTCGTTCTTCAACATCCTGCCCGACCTGACCACCACGCCGAGCGCTTCCTTTGCCGATGGCTTTATGGTTGCACTGCCTGCGCTGGTCTGCCTGATCCTGTTCGCCGTCCTGACCCTGATTCCGCAGCTCTATATGTCGCGCAACCAGACCGGCCAGCAGGCCCAGAGCATGCGTATGATGGCCGTTGTCATGACGGTCATGATGCTTTGGATGGGCTGGAGCCTTCCCGTTGGTGTTCTGCTGTACTACGATGTGTCTTCTGCCTGGCAGGTTATCCAGCAGATCTTCGTGACACAGAAGGTTATCGACAAGGCTAAGGCCGATGAGGAGGAGCGCCTCAAGAACGCTCCGCTGCAGGTCGAGGTCACTCGTCGAGAGAAGAAGCCGCGCCCGCACAAGAAGAAGTAGCGGGATATCAATCTTATTTAGGTACCTAACTTTTGGAGTACGTTATGTCTGAAGAGATCATCGAGGATATGCTTGAGGAGGTTGCCCCGCAGATTGCGGGCGATTATCCCGAGATTGCACAGCGCTACAAGGCCGGTGAAGAGCTGACCGATGAGGAGCTCGACACCATCGCCGATGTTGCGATTTCCATTCTGCGTTCCATCCTTTCGCACTTCGATGCCGCCAGCTCTCCTATTGATGAGTACGAGGGTGACGAGGGCGAGCTAATTTTGGATGTTACCGCTCCTGATCTTGCTGTTCTCATTGGCCGTCATGGTCGTACCCTTGATGCTCTTCAGGTCATGTTCTCTTTGCTGGTGAGCCGCAAGCTTGGCTTTAGGTATCCGGTTGTAGTGGACGTCGAGGGATACAAGAGCCGCCGACAGGACAAGGTTGCCTCCATGGCTCAGTCTGCTGCCGAGCGTGCCATCCGCACTCATAAGAGTGTTTCGCTTCCGCCCATGAATGCCTACGAGCGCCGACTGGTTCACATTGCACTTCGTGGCAATGATGCCGTCGATACTCATTCTGAGGGTTCTGACCCTGATCGCCATGTGGTGATTGTTGCTCGATAATCTACTCGAGCTTATGCTAAGGGGACGTGGTTTCCACGTCCCCTTTTTTTGTCAAAAGTTCTCGATACACTGATTTTTGTCAGAAAGGAGCTTTCGTTGTTAGTACTTACTGATCAGCAGGCTGACGAGATGTTGAGTCGCCTAACTTCCTATTGTAAAGAGTATTCCTTGAGCGTAACTGATGTTGAGCTGAGGAAATGTATTAAGCATTTGGATTTGGTTTTGGAAACAAATAAGACAACCAATCTCACCCGTATTCTCAACGTCGAAGATGCTGCAGTACTTCATATCCTCGACTCACTTGTTTTACTCCCCTATATCAATAAGGCTCCTGGGGGAGCTTTGCTGGATATGGGTACAGGTGCGGGCTTCCCTGGTATTCCGTTAACCATAGCCACGCATCGTAAAGCTACTTATATTGACTCTGTTGGCAAGAAGGTTGATGCTGTCAATTCCTTTGTCCATGCTCTTGGATTGAAACATGCTCATGCGGTTCATGATCGTCTTGAAGAATATGCTCGAAGCCATAAGAAGCAGTTCTCTGTCGTAACCGCCCGCGCACTGGCCCCTCTACCGATTCTTGTTGAGTATGCGGCTCCGTTTCTCAAGGATGGAGGGCTATTTGTTATCACCAAGGGCAATCCTTCGGATGAGGAGCTTGCTTCCGGTATGTCAGCAGCTAAGATTTGCGGTTTTACTTTGTTTCTGAATGACGCAATCGATTTGCCTGAGGACTTGGGCCACAGGGAGTTCATTGTTCTTAAGAAGAGTCATCCAGCATCTGTCTCATTGCCTCGTGCAAATGGCATGGCAAAGAAGAATCCGCTTGCCTAGATGTTTCACGTGAAACATAATGGATACTAACAACTTGCAGTGTTTCACGTGAAACATGGCGGTTGATTTCGAATCGGAATGTTTCACGTGAAACATCCTCCGTTTGACAGCTTTAATACACACCAGGAGGGACCGTGGGATTTCGCGACGTTAAGCGTTCGAAGAGCGCAAAAGACACGCGCATCATTGCAATCATCAATCAAAAAGGCGGTGTCGGTAAGTCGACGACGGCTGTAAACCTTGCAGCAGCACTGGGTGAGCAGGGTCGTAAGACACTGATTGTCGATTTTGATCCGCAGGGAAACAGCACCAGTGGATTCGGAATTGAAAAAGAAGACCTTGATCACTGCATCTATGATGCATTGTTGAATGATGTGCCGGCAGAATCGCTTGTTCTTGATACAAATTGCAAAAAGGTATTCGTAATTCCGGCTACAATTCAGCTTGCAGGCGCGGAAATTGAGCTCGTAAGCGCAATCGCTCGTGAAACCCGCCTCAAAGATTTGCTTGAGCCGATTCAGGATGAGTTCGATTTTATTTTCATTGACTGTCCCCCTTCGCTCGGCCTGCTTACTATCAACGCCTTGACCGCGGCAGACAGCGTTTTGATTCCGATCCAGTGCGAGTATTATGCACTCGAGGGCGTTACAAAGCTGCTTGAGTCAATGAAGATGGTCAAATCGCGCCTGAACAAAGGCTTAGACACTTACGGCGTGCTTATGACGATGTTTGACTCGCGTACTTCTCTGTCGAATCAGGTTGTTGAGGAGGTTCAATCGTATTTTGGTGATAAGGCATTTAAGACGCTGATCCCTCGTACGGTTAAAATCTCGGAAGCTCCGTCTTTTGGAGAACCTGTAATTACCTATGCACCACAAAATAAGGGTGCAAAAGCTTATATGAACCTTGCAAAAGAGGTGATCAAGCGTGCCTAGTGCAAAGAAACGTGGAGGATTGGGACGTGGACTCAATGCTTTGGTCTCAGAGGCAGAGTATGAGACCGGTGGCTCGGCTGCATCGGCTTCAAATGCCGCATCTGAAACTAAACTGCCTATTGAGGATATCGTTCCCAACCCTAATCAGCCGCGAATTCACTTTAACGAAACTGAACTTCGAGAGTTGAGCGAGTCGATTCAAGAACATGGCGTTTTGCAGCCTCTGTTGGTTCGCAAGCATGGAAACGGCTATGAGATCATTGCTGGTGAACGCCGTTACCAGGCGTCAAAGCTTGCTGGTCTTGAGGAACTGCCTGTCATCATTAAGGAAGTTAATGATGAGGAGATGCTCGCTCTTGCTCTTATCGAGAATCTTCAGCGTTCTGATTTGAATCCAGTCGAAGAGGCGAAGGGTTATCGTCAGCTCATTGATGCCAGCGGTATGACACAAGAGGCATTGTCGAAGGCAGTAAGCAAGTCACGCTCTGCAATTACAAACTCGCTGCGTCTTCTCGATCTCCCCGAAGTAGTTCAGCAGATGATTTTTGAGGGCAAACTTACTGCTGGTCATGCACGTGCGATTCTTGCGGTTCCCTATGAAGACGCGCGTATTCGACTTGCAGAGAAAGTTGTTGCAGAGGGCCTTTCCGTAAGAGCGACAGAAAATCTTGCTCCGTTGTTTTCTGCCGGAGAGACACCTAAGACGCCGAGGCCTGCGACGCCTCAGTCTTTTAAAAAGGCCGCCCGTGTGCTTCGTCAGGTATTTAATACCAACGTGCGTGTGAAGAGCTCGCGTGGAAAGAATAAGATCGAGATTGAGTTTAAAGACGAGGAAGAGCTCTCTCGTATTCTTGGTGAAATGATTCAGTTTGATCAAAGAGGCCAAGATGAGGAATAAGATTTTAACAGCGATTGCATTGGCGACGACTGTCGCGGCTGGTGCCTTTGCTGGCTATAAGATCGCGACAGACGATGAACTTCGAGGTCGCTTGCTTCGAGGCGCGCAAGATATAGTCGACACTTCCAAGAAAAAAATGGATGTTATGACAGAAGACGTTGCCATGCGTACAGCTCAGGTAACGAAGAATCCCAAGATTAATCAAGGTTGGGTTAGTAACCAATGGGAAAATGTAGGCTATTAGGTACCTAACAATTACTCAGCATATTCTAAGGGGTCCATGTCTGATTCATGAGACAAGGACCCCTTATTTTGGCCGTAAAAAATGGGACAGGTAGCAGCTGATTCAAAATTAAGGTCAATAAATGAAACGACCCCGGTTGCATATTCTGCAACCGGGGTCGTTCGATGTTTCACATGAAACGTTTTGGGGTGCGACTCCCCTATGCGTTCTTCTGAACTTTGAAGCGCTGCTTCAGCTGTCCGCAAGCGGCGTCAATATCGTTACCACGGGAGTTACGAATCGTGGTCTCGATGCCACGAGACTCAAGGCGGCGCTGAAGATCTTCGACCTTATGAATCGGCGACGGCTTGAGCGGGCTGCCCTCGATGTCGTTAAGCCGAATCAGGTTAACGTGGCACAGCGTTCCCTCGCAGAAGTCGCAGAGTGCCTGCATCTCGGGATTCGTATCGTTGACGCCTTCGATCATGGCATATTCATAGGTCGGGCGGCGGCCAGTCTTTTCGGTGTAGAGCTGAAGTGCCTCGTGAAGGCGGAGCAGCGTGTACTTCTTAACACCGGGCATGAGCTTATTGCGCGTCGACTGGATGGCGGAATGCAGGGAAACGGCAAGCGTGAACTGCTCGGGGATGTCGGCAAATTTGCGAATACCGGGAATAACGCCGCTGGTAGAGACGGTGAGATGACGGGCGCCGATACCGATGCCATCGGGGTCGTTGAGGATACGCAGTGCCTTGAGAACCTCGTCGTAGTTGGCAAACGGCTCGCCCTGGCCCATGAAGACAACGCTTGTGGCACGCTCGCCAAAGTCGTTGGATACGTGAAGCACCTGGTCGACGATCTCTTGAGCGGTCAGAGAGCGCTTGAGGCCGTTGAGACCGGTAGCGCAAAAGGCGCAGCCCATGCCGCAGCCTGCCTGGGTGGAAACGCAGACGGAAAGCTTGTTACGACGGGGCATGCCGACAGTCTCGACGGAAATGCCATCGTGGTACTCGAGCAGATACTTGCGCGAGCCATCTTTGGAAACCTGCTTGGTGAGTTCAGTCGGCGTATCAAAGGCAAACGCCTCTTTAAGCTGCTCGCGGAAAGCCTTGGGAAGATTGGTCATATCGTCAAACGAACAAACGTTCTTCTCAAAGACCCATTCGATGAGCTGCTTCGCGCGGAAGGCGGGCTGGCCAAGTTCGGCCACGAGCTCGCGAATATCGTTTTGGCTCAAGTCGCGAATGTCCTGAGATTTAGTCCTGGGATTCATGGAAGCCTTTCGATTTTGGGGAAACGTAGAGGGTATCGCTACAATATGGTATCAGCTGCAGAAATTATAGAGGAGGAGTCTGCCCATGCCGGGTAAAAGCCTAGAGAACATGCACGTAGCGGTCTTGGCGGGCGGTCATTCCGCCGAGCGCGAGATCTCGCTCGATTCGGGAAAGAACGTTGTGGTGGCACTGAAGGAAGCCGGCTACACCTCGGTGGAGCTGCTTGACACGGCCGCTGATGACTTTATGGTAACCATGGCGACCGGCGGATTCGATGTGGCATTTATCGCCATGCACGGCGCCGGCGGTGAGGATGGCGCCATGCAGGGTGCCATGGAGACCCTGGGTATCCCCTACACGGCCTCGGGCGTACTTGCCAGCGCCTGCGGTGCCGACAAGGAGGTCTCTAAGCTCCTGTACGCCAAGGCGGGCATTCCCATTGCCCCCGGCCTTGCGCTCGAAGTGGGCGATGAAGTCGATATCGATCACGTTGTCGAGGTCTGTGGCGAGCGTTGCTTTGTGAAACCGGCCGTCAACGGTTCCAGCTATGGCATTTCCCTGGTCCACGAGCCCTCCGAGCTGCCTGCGGCTATCGCCAAGGCGTTTGAGTTTGGCGACAAAGTGCTGGTCGAGAAGTGTATCGAGGGTACCGAGATCACCGTCGGCGTATACGGCGAGGATGACGTGCGCGCCCTGCCGATTGTCGAGATCCGTAAGCCCGAGGACTGCGAGTTCTACGATCTGGACGTGAAGTATGTCGACCCTACGGACATCCATCGCATTCCGGCGCAGATTTCGCCCGAGAACTACGCTCGTGCCCAGGAGCTTGCCTGTGCTGCCCATAAGGCACTCGGCTGCCTGGGTATCTCGCGCAGCGATTTTATCGTGAGCGAGGACGGCCCCGTTATCCTCGAGACCAACACGATTCCCGGCATGACCGATACGTCGCTGTATCCGGATGAGATTCGCCACACCGATGACATGACGTTCCCGCAGGTCTGTGACAGCCTGATTCGCATGGGACTTCGTCGAGCGGGCGTTGCATGCTAATCGAGGACGCTGTTTCGTCGGGAACGCCGCAGTTTGTCATCGATTCCTATGCCACGCTTGCCGAGCGCGCCAAAACCCAAGCGTTTGGTCTCATCGAGGAAGATGTTATCGTCCTCGATACCGAGACCACGGGTCTTTCGGTGCAGGACAACGAGCTGATCGAGATCTCGGCGGCCCGTCTTTCGGGCCGCGAGGTCATCGACCGCTTCGATACCTTCGTGCATCCCAGGCAGCTGATTCCCGCCGAGATTACCGAGCTAACGAGCATTACAAATGCCGATGTTGCAGATGCCCCGTCGGCGGTTGAGGCCGTCGCCGCTCTCGCCGATTTTGTCGGTGGCTGCCCGGTGATCGCACACAACGCCACGTTCGACCGCTCGTTTATCGAGTCGGTCAAAGGCGGCGTCAACGTGAGCGATATTTGGATCGATTCGCTGGCGCTGTCGCGCATCGCGCTTCCGCGCCTGGCCTCGCACAAGCTGTCTTTTATGGCCGATCTGTTTGGCTGCGACTCGGTATCACACCGTGCCAATGCCGACGTCGACGCCCTGTGTGGCGTATGGCGCGTGTTGCTCGTGGCGCTCACCGACTTGCCCCAGGGCCTCATGGCGCGCCTAGCCGACATGCATCCGGACGTGCCTTGGTCCTATCGTCCTATCTTCTCATTCTTGGCAAGGCAGAATCCTGGTTCTATCTTCTCTCTCAGCGCCGCTCGTGCTGACGTTCTCAAGGCCGATCGCGCCGACGATCGGGTGGACGCCGATGAGCTGCCGGTTCTCAAGATGCCGAGTCGTGAGGAGATCGAGGCAGACTATGCGCCAGGTGGCCTGGTCAATCGCATGTATCCCACCTACGAGCCGCGTGATGAGCAGATCGCGATGGCACTCGAGGTCCGCGATGCGCTGGTCACGGGCACTCATCGAGTAATTGAGGCAGGCACAGGCGTCGGCAAATCGATGGCCTATCTGGTGCCTTTTGCCGAGGCAGCACGCCGTAACAACATCACGGTAGGTATTGCGACCAAATCGAACAATCTTGCCGACCAGCTCATGTACCATGAGCTGCCAAAACTTGCCGAGCAACTGGACGGTGGTCTGTCATTTTGCGCTCTCAAGGGGTATGACCACTATCCGTGCCTGCGCAAGCTCGAGCGCATGAGCCGCGGCCAGGTCGAGATTACCACCAAGCGCGATCCGGCGGACACGCTCACGGCGGTCGCGGTCATTATGGCGTACGTCTGCCAATCAGCCGATGGCGACCTCGACTCGCTCGGCATTCGGTGGCGCAGCGTCAACCGTCCCGACTTTACGACGGCCTCGCGCGAGTGTGCTCGTCGCCTCTGCCCGTTTTTCCCTGATAAATGTTTGGTCCACGGCGCTCGCCGTCGTGCGGCGCATGCCGATGTGGTGGTCACCAACCATTCCCTGCTGTTCCGCAACGTCGCGGCCGAGGGCAGGATTTTGCCTCCGATTCGTCATTGGGTAATCGACGAGGCCCATTCCATCGAGCGCGAGGCGCGCCGTCAGTGGGCGCGTGTGGTGTCGGCGGACGAATCGCGCGTTCTGTTTGAGCGTCTGGGTGGCTCGAGCACCGGCGCGCTAAGCCAGGTTTCCCGTGATTTGGCAACCTCCGAGGGCTCTACGCTCCATCTGGGCCTTACTGCCAAGGCGACGTCGACGGTTGCGCGCGCGAGCATGGCGATCGCCGGCGTGTTCGATGGCGTTCGCGAGCTCGGCCGCCGTGCGCGTGGGGGTTATGACAATGCCAATCTATGGATTGGCCCCGAGCTGCGCGAATCTGACGACTGGCATGATTTCTTACAGTCGGCCTACACTGGCATCGACGCATTGGAACAAGCTGACAAGAGCGTCGACGCGCTGGTGCAAGCCGTCGCCGCCGACAAGCCCGAGGTTGTTGTCGACCTGGGTGATATCTCGCGCCGCCTGCACGAGCTGGCCGAGAACCTAAAACTCATCATTGATGGTACCGATGAACACTACGTGTATTCGCTGCAGGTCAATCGCAGGCTGCGTGCCGGCGGAGAGTCAATGACCGCAGAGCGCATCGACATTGGCGAGGCCTTGGCAACCGAGTGGCTGCCCGAGGTTCACACGGCTATCTTTGCCTCGGCGACCATGACGGTGTCCAAAAGCTTTGAGCACTTTAACCATGCGGTCGGCCTTGATCGCATCGGTGCTTCAACATCCTCATCGCTGCACTTGGACTCGAGCTACGATTTCGATTCGAACATGGCTGTAGTCGTTGCAGGCGATATCCCCGATCCGCGCGATCGTGAAAGCTATCTTACGGCGCTCGAGCGCGTGCTGGTCGACGCCCATCTTGCCATGGGCGGATCGGTGCTCACGCTGTTCACCAATCGGCGCGACATGGAAGACCTGTACGCCCGCGTTGAGCCCAAGATGGCCCGTGCGGGTCTGGAGCTCAACTGCCAGCAGCGCAACTCATCTCCTCGTCGCCTGCGCGACCGGTTTATCAACGAGCCGACCTCGTCGCTTTTTGCGCTTAAGGCCTTCTGGGAGGGGTTTGACGCCAGCGGCGAGACGCTGCGTTGCGTCATCATTCCCAAGCTGCCGTTCTCGAGCCCCACGGACCCGCTCTCGTGCGAGCGCAACCTGCGCGAAGACCGCGCTTGGGCGCGCTATTCGCTGCCCGAGGCGGTGCTCGAGGTCAAGCAGGCGGCCGGCCGCCTTATCCGCTCGTCGACCGATTGCGGCGTGCTGATTCTGGCCGACCCGCGCCTGGTGACGAAGGGCTACGGAAAGAAGTTCTTAACGTCGCTGCCCACGAGCTCCTATCAGCGCATCGAATCGGCGCAGATCGGTCACTATCTGCAACTGTGGCGCGCACGCCATGAGCGGCGGCGCTAAAGCGGACAGACGAGGGTTTTTGCCATTTCGCACAGACGCTTTGACAAGGCGGGGTCATCCAAGATGCGGATGGCTCCGCCCGCTGCGATTATCTGGCTCAGTAGCCAACGCTCGGAGCCGTAATGCACAGTTACCGTTGCCTTGTCTGCCCCGCTGCGCTCGATGAGGGTGATGCCGGCCCAGTCCAGATGCTCCGCCATATCGAGTGGCATCAAGAGCTTTGCGCTACGCTGCGTCCGGGCAAGGGAATCGTGGAGGGATGCAACGTCCTGTACATGAGGCACGACGGAGTCTTCCGTCAAGGTGAGTCCCTCGATTTTATCCATGCGATAGGTGCGCTGCTCATCGACCGCGATGTCCCAGGCAATTAGGTATGTTTGGTCGCCGTTTGCCGTAATGCGCAAGGGGTCGACCAGACGCTCGCGTGGGCGTGCATCGTCCATCGAGCGATATGAGATACGACAGCGAACGCCGTCCTGAATGGCGCAGCTCAGCTGCTGCCAGTGCGACCCGCGGTTGACGGTGTCAAAGACGCGCTGGTTATAGCCGAGCTCTTCGGGCAGAAGAGCATGTCGAATCCGAGCCGCCGCCTGGCGCTCGATCCCCAACGATTCAAGTTCATGGTTGAGCACAGCGCCCTCGGCGGCACTCAGGCGCAGCGGTAACACACGCCCGGCGTCACCGGTGAGGACCACACGCTCGCTGCGGCATTCGCAGATGATGCGCGCGCCCGATTCTCGGTCCGCGAGCGTCGAGACGATCTCGAGAATCTCGTCGAGCGACACCCCCGTGATGTCAAAGCGACTGCAAATATCGGTTCGAGTCATGCCGTTCTCGCCGGCGGCGTAGAGGGCCTCCATGATGTCGATGGCGCGCGAGAGCCTCTGCTCGCTGGTGAGTTTACGCACGGGCATGCTCGTGCACCGTCCTTTCAATGAGGTGGTTCCACGCCTGTTTGAGCGATTTGGGGGCCACGGGCCTCATGCCGTCCATGGCGTGGGCCATGCAAAATGAAGCGGCGGCTTCAAGGTCGCGCACGTCAACGGTCCAAATCCATTCCGAATCGGTGTGTGCGAGCTCGCCTCGCCCGCGCGTGAGACCGTTGATCATATCGATCTGCGTCTGCGGGGCGAATGAGAACGTAGCTGCAACGGGCGGTCGGTCGGCAAAATCGAATTCAAAGAACAGATAGTCGTTGAGATTGAAGTCCGCAGGGATGGCGTAGGCTTTCGAAGGACGCCAAGCGCGAACGATACGGTCGCAGCGGAATGTCCTGATGTCGTCGGTGACATTGTCGAGGCCGCAGAAGTACGCCACGCCCTCGCGCTCGAACATGCCGTAGACGCAGACGGTACGCTCTTTCTGCTCGCCGCGTCCGTTCTGATATAAAAATCGCAGCGCGCATCGCTCGGCAAAGGCGCTCCATACCGCATCGACGGTGGGAGAGCGGCGGATCGGTGCTTCGTCCGCCGCCGATATGCCGGTGAGGTAGGCAATTTTGGAGCGAATATCGGCAAGCGGCGCGGCAAAGGTGGAAGAGCCGGCCGCTAGCGTCTGGTCGATGGCGTTGAGCAGGATATCGGCGTCGTCTGCGGTGATGAGGCCGCCTGCGGCAAACGTGTGCTCGCGGTCGATTGTCCACGAGCTTTCCTCGGTCTCCTGCGCACCGGCGGGGCGAACCTCCTTGATTAAGATGCCACGCTCGAGCAGTTTGTCACGATCGCGCCGAAACTTGCGCTTATCCGAGTCAATGTTGCCCGAGCCATATCCCAGGTCAGAATCCAAGACGATCTGCTCGGTCGTCAGCGGTTCGGGGGAGCTGTTGAGCACAAAGAAAAGATTGAGGATACGCTGAGCCGTTTTATCGAAACTTGGCTCCGAATTTCCCTTTTTAATTGTCGCGGTCGCGTCGCTTGCCGTCATAGAGTCCTCGCATGAGAAGGTGGTTTGCTGCCATGATTTTAGTCCGATATGGAGATTAGGCTATATCCTTGTCCGCTCGGGGCGTTAAGATGGCCCGAATTCGGTCGTTTGCGCTCGCTCGGGGTATACTTTCGACTATATACGGTTCTAATGTGCAAGCATTGGGCCTATTTGTCGGATTATGGATGTGGAGCGCACATGGCGAACACCCAGAACTATATTAACCACCTGCTGCAGAACACCGGCATTACGCCGGCATGCAGCGAAGAAGAGCGCTTGGCTGCCGAGGATATCGCTCAGATCTTCCGCAACCACGGCTTTGATCCCGAGGTTCAGGAGTTCAATGCCCCGGCGCCCAGTAGATTGGCATTTGCCGTTACCGGTATCCTTGCGTTTGCCGGCGCCCTGCTGATGGGCATCGGCGGCGGTATCGGCTTGGTCGGCACCTTGCTGGCCATTGTCGGTGCCGTACTCTACGTGCTCGAGCGCACGGGCCACCCCGTGGTTTCGCGCCTGGGTAAGACGGGCGTGAGCCAAAATGTCATTGCCTACCACAAGGCCTCGGGCCCGCTTGCGTCTCCGCGCAACCGCCCGGTGGTCGTTGTCGCACACTACGACTCTCCCCGTGCTGAGCTGCTCGCCCGCGAGCCTTATGCTTCGTATCGTGCGCTCATCGCCAAGCTGTTGCCCGTTGCCACGGTTGCCCCCGCTGCCGTTGCCATCCTGCGTATCCTGCCGCTCCCCGGCGCGCTCAAGGTTCTGCTGTGGATTGTCGCGATCCTCGCTTCCCTCGTTGCACTTGCCAACGCGGCAAACATCATCTCTAACCGCCACATTCTTCCCTATACGTCCGGCGCGGTGTGCAACAAGTCTTCTGTCGCCGCCATGCTCGGCGTCATGGACAACGTTGCTCCCTTCCAGGGCGAAAACGAGTTTCCCGACGATGTTCCGTTCGATACCTATTTTGGGGAGCAGAAGCGTCGTGCCGAAGAAATGGCGCGCGCAGCGGCGGAGTATGCCGCGGCCCAGCAGCAAAACGACTACGGCAACACCATCGAGTACGAAGAGCCTACCTACGCCGAGGACGAGTTCGGTCAGCCGACTGCTCCCGACGCTCAGACCGAGCCCGAACAGGGTGAGGCTTTCGACGAGCAGATCGAGGGCTTTGAGGGTGCGTCTGCCGACGAGACGCTGATTGGCGCCATTGTGCCCGAGGATCAGAATCAGGCTGTCCAGGCCGAAGAGTTCAATGACGAGGTTCCCGCTGCCGAGCCGGCGGAGGAGCCTGTCGCGGCCGAGCCCGAGCCCAAGCTCTATCGCAATGCCGCCGGCAACATCCGCTTTGGTTCGGATGCCATCCGTGCGCTCGGAATGCTTCCCGAGTCCTGCACGCTCGATTACGAGGAGGGCGAGGAGCCGACGTTTGAGCCCGAGCCTGCCCCCGTCGTGACTGCGCCTGCGCCTGTTGCCACCGTGGATGATGAGTCTGCCGCGGTTACCGCTGCCGTTGCCGAGCCCGAGGCAGTGTCCGCGATCGATCCCGCGGCAGGACTGGACATTTTGGCTCCCGCCGCGCCGGCGCAAGACGTTGCGGACGAGTCTGACGACGATTGCGTTGAACAGCCGAGGCGTGTGTCTTACGAGAGCGATACTGATTTCTCGGCCGAGATTCCCGCGGCAACGCCCCATGCCGATATTGCATCCGCGTTCTCTTCGATTGGCGCCAGCGCTTCCAACTTCTTTAAGGGTGCGCTTGCAAAGGGCAGGAAATTTGTCGACGATTTCGAGGGGAAGCGCGCTGCCGCACGCGAGGCTGCCGAGCAGGAGGCTATCGCTCAGCAGCAGGCAGCCGAGGCGGCACGTGAGCGCGCGGCGCAAGAGTTCGAGCAGAACGAGGCTATGCAGTCCGTGCCTGTCGACGCCGCCGAAGCTACAACGTCCTTTGAGGCTCAGCAGCACGTCGATAGCACCATGTCGTTTGATGCCGCGCAGTTCGATTCCACGATAACGTTTGAAAAGCAAGGCACCGCGATTGCCGAGCCCCTTCCTGTTTCCGATGAGCAGGGCGACGCGGCAGACGATGACGAGCCTATTGATGCTGCCGAAATCCAAGATGTCGCCGGGCACGAGCCCGTCGAGGTCAACTGTGACGAAGAGCAATACGCGGCAGCCGATCAAGGTGATTCGACCGAGGTCGAGCAGGAGGAAGTGCCTGCGGTTTCCGAGGCTCCCGAGACAGATGGGTCGAGGCCTTACTCCACGCAGATTTTCACCATGCCGATCCCGAGTGGTTCCGGTGCCACGGTTGCCGATGTCGCTCCCACTCAGGACGAAACGGTCGATTCCCTTATGGCCCAGATTTCCTCCCAAGCATCGCCGCGTCCGCAGATGAATGTTCCCGATCCGGCGTCGGCACCGTCGCCTGCACCCTCCTCGTCTCCGCTGGCTTCGGTTCCCGATCCGTCGCTGCCGTCGATGAAGCAGACAAACGTTGCGTCTCGCACGTCGCTGTTCGACCTTCCCGATCCCTCCGCACAGGTCAACGACCCCTTTGCTACCGCTCAGGGTCCCGAACCCACATCGGCACCCGTTGCGCCTCCTATGCCCGTTGCGTCGGGCGCACAGCCGATCGAGACCATTTCGGCTCCCGCCCCTGCGGCACCTAAGTCTCGCAAGCGCGGCCTGGGCGGCCTGTTCGGTCGTAAAAAGAAAAACGAACAGGACAGCATGAGTGACTGGCTGGGCGTCGAAGACGATTACGATGCCAAGAAGTCCGGTCGCGGCATCGGT
The DNA here is from genome assembly GCA_902490405.1 of uncultured Collinsella sp. Taxonomy (GTDB): domain Bacteria; phylum Actinomycetota; class Coriobacteriia; order Coriobacteriales; family Coriobacteriaceae; genus Collinsella. Next base: position 22,843 of record CABUDS010000004.1, on the reverse strand, counting down.
TCGTGGGATAATTTCGAGGACGATAACGATGGCTGGAAGGGCGGCGCTACGTCTTCCGACGGCGCTTCTTCCGAAGATATGCTCTCGGCTGTCGCCTCTATGGGCGACGATGAGCTGCTCGGTCACGATATCTGGTTTGTGGCAACGGGCGCCTCGGATTGTGATGGCTCCGGTATGAAGGCCTTCTTGGCTTCGCATCGCGATAAGCTCCGCGGCGTCTTCTTCATCAATCTTGAATCCGTCGGCGCCGGTAGGCTTTCGGTGGTGACGGTTGAGGGCGAACAGCAGCTGCTCAAGGGCGATCGCCGCATCATGAACCTGGTCAGCAAGGTGTGCAAGTCGTTCCATGTCGATTGTGGCGCGCTCGAGATGCCCTATGCCAAGACCGATGCCTACGCCGCGCTCGAGGCGAGCCGCCGAGCCCTCACCATCGCCGGCGTGGACGGCACGCGTCTGGCTTGCGCTCGTACCGAGGACGACCTGCCCCACAATGTCAACCCGACGAACATTGCCACGGTATCCGAGGTCGTGACCGAGGTTATCCGCCGTTCGTAGACGGAGCTCTAAGGAGTCAACGTGTTTTCGTATATTAAGCGCCATTGGCCTGTCTACGTGATTTTGACCTTGATTGCCATTGCGTTAGGGCTTGGAGCTGCCTACATCGTGGGCGCGAAGGGCTCGACCCCCGCCTCCGCAATCAGCGAAGAGGTGGAGCAAGAACAGAGCACGGGTGCCGATGGGATTCCTGAGTCCGAGCAAGCAATCGTTGATGGTGGATCTTCGTCTGCAGAGTAGATGCGGCGATTTAAATGATTGAAAGCGGGCGAGCCGGGGGACTGGCTCGTCCGCTTTTTCATCGTGCTAGCGCTTCTTTGGGATTGACCTAAGGCGAGCGAACCATAGGGCTGCGGCACCCGAGGTCAGGAGCGCGGTGATGCAAGCGGCGATGGGAGCTGATCCTGTTGCCGGTAGGTCCTGCGGTAGGGTACAGCGTTGAATGACACGGTCCTCGTCATGTGACTCAAGTTTATCGCCGCCGCCGTTGCGGCAAAGATCGACGCGTGCGCTGTTGGTGAGTGCAGTTTGGGGTGTGTAAGCCGACGTTGCCTGCATGTGCACGACTGCGCCCCGAGCATCTGTGCCAAGGATTGCTTTGGCATCGTCAAGGTCGTCGTGCTCATCTTTGAGATCATCACGGGTCCAAGAATCCGTATCGCTTCGAGTCGTAAAGTCGGCGGCTACCGCACCGTATTCAATGCGAATGCCCGTCACGACGGTATTGGATGCAAGGTCGAGTTCTTTCGCCTCGAGTGTGGCGGATTCCGTGGTCGAGACATCCGCCTTCCAGAGGTGCCAGCCGTCGTAATCGACGAGGCGGCAATCTTCACCCAGACTCTCTTTTACTTCGTCGGACTCAAGCCAAGGATTTTCGTGCCCATCGTCAAGCGTCGCGTTTGCCGGCTCATCGACGTCTGTCGAGTCCAACGGCGTCGTGCGATACCACACGTTGCACAGACCGTTGAGGTCGCCGATGGCGACGGGGGTTTCGATTGAGACGAATCTCGCCGTGCCGTCTTTGGCGCACTCAAGATCATCGGTAATCGTAAACTCATCAACCCAAGTAGCGGAATCGTTTCGAGCATCGATGGTATAGGAGAAAAGCCCATCCGTATTGGTTTGCATCGCGGCGCGGTTTTTTCCATCGCCGTTAGCCAACAGACCCTTCCCGATAGGTTGGACAAGTTCCTGACGCTTGTCGACCTGTCCTTTGATCTCGATGGGCGCATCCTTCATCGCGACGGATTGGACTTCTCCCGTATCCTTTATTTCAAACGTTATCTCCTCGGCAAGGTCATAGGTCCGCGGAGACATCGTTTCGCGCAACGAGTAGGTGCCGGGTGCAAGATGTTCGATGCGGTGCGGCTTGTCGGATGAGGTCCAGGAGTCTATTTCGGTTTTATCGGGACCATATAAGGTGAGCTGTGCGCCTTTCACTTCCTGCTCTCCGCTTGCATCGACCTTGGAGATATCAACCTTGGTGTAATCGTCGGATACGTTAAGCCGTGCTTCCACAACGGGTGTTTTCTGGTCGGCATAGGTAAGGTCGACGATATGATGCGTCCGGTCGAGCAAGAAGCCGGTCGGCGCTTGAGTCTCGACAACCTCGTAGCGTGCGGTGCCAGATCCCAGCGGGAGGTCGTCCGCGCGTGCTTCTCCAGTTTCATCCGTCGTGACGGTAGCGACAGCCTCGCCGTCGAGCGCGGCAATGCTACCGTCGGGGCGCACGATATCACCTGAGGCACGGATCTCAAAGATGGCGCCCGCGAGGCTGCTGCCGTCTACGGCATCGGTTTTAACGATCCTGATGTTTCCGGTCGCGGCGTGGTTATAATACGAGACGATTGCAACGGGCGTTAGGTTTATATCGGCGGGTATGTTTACCTCGATCTCTCCGCCGACAAGATAGGGCTCTTTGGCCGAGGTTTCGCGTACATAATAGGTGCCCGGCACGAGCGATTCGGGCAGTGTGACGGTCCCGGTCGCGTCAGTCGTAAAGGTGTCCATTACGTTATGTGCTGGATGCCAGCAAGTTTGTGAGACAAGTTTGTGATTGCTGTCGAGGAGTTGGAAGGTGAATCCGGCTAGGGGAACAGAAGCGCCTGTTTGGGCATCGCGTTTTACAATCTGGAGATGCGTCGACAGAGCGTGGTTGTCCACGATATATTGAAGCTCGGCGCCGTCGGAAATCTGATTGGCCTCGACGGTCCATTCCCCTGCACGTTTAAAACCCTCTGGGACGGTTTCCGGAACCTCACGAACGGTGTAGCCGGCGCGGTCGTATGGGATGGCTCCGTGGACACCGGCGGGTCGCTTGCCTGCGCCAAACCATGCTTCGGGCTGATCTTTGGTGGAGGCAAAGCCATAGATGTTTGTGGTCAGTGTGCCAACAACCTGCTGAGAGCTGTTACTGACAACCTCAAAGACAACATCTCCTGCCGGCTGCTCCAGGCCGGATTGATCGCTATTGCCGTAGTCCTTGAATTTTGAAATCTCAAGGTCAAACGCAATGGGGATATCGGAAACGCGAGATTCGATCTCGACCACGCCTGAATCGCCGAGTTGGTCGGCTCCAACGGTGTAAGACCAACTGTCACCGGAGGGCAAATAGCCCTCGGGCGCCTTCGATTCATAGATGGTAAAGGTTCCCAGGGGGACATCGGTGAGGGTAGCTCGACCGCTTTCATCGGTCCTGAGAGTTTGTGTCCATCCAGGGGTTGATTGCGATACGCACACGAATTCTGCTCCTGCGAGCGAAGCCCCAACTTGGGGGCCTGCATTCGTTGCGGCATCGAGTTTTACGATACACAGGTTGATGGTGCCGGGCTGTTCTTCAATGGCGACCTGTCCACCGTCATTCCCCGTGGTAAAGGCGATGCGATCACGACGGGGGACATAGCCGGCCGGCGCCTTCGTTTCAACTAGGTAGTATGCCGTATTGGGCAGAAGTGCTGCCTGCGCTCGACCGTTGCTGTCCATCTGGATGGTGCCGACACGCGCGCCGCTGGCGCTCTCAAAAACATCGAATGTTGCCCCGTCAAACTGATAAGTATTGTTTCCGCTGGTAATGGCAGCGTTTGCAGACTGCTTTTGGAAGGAAACAGAGACCGCCGGCAGCACATAGAGCATGTCTTGACGTTTGCTGCCGCCCGATACGGCTCCTAGATAGCGCCGCGCGCGGTGCGGAGCGGCTTTGATGCTTCCTGATTTTGCGCTGTCGTGGAGCCATCGCGCAGCCGCCACGACTTCATTGTCGGCGGTAAAGTGTCCACTCTTGGTTTTGCCCTGAGCGGTCGTGTAGGAGTAGGTGCCGTCGACATGGGTAGTGCCGTTGAGCATCCATACGGCAAGCTGGGTGGCGGCGCGGGCGCGATCTGGTGAAAGATGGTAACCGCCAAACGACGTGGCGGTAGGATATCCGTGACAAACGATTGCCGCGAACTCGTCGTCGAGCCACACCCAGCCTTGATCAAAGTTGAGCCATGGGCCGCCCGGCTTGGTGGGGCCGGGGCGCTCCTGGTTCATGCAGTAGGCAATCGAGGCGTCTTGAGCTTCATACTTGCCGATGAAGAAGGGCCCACAATCATCGCTAATAGTGCGGAAGCCGAGCTGGTCGTAGCCATCGACGGCAAATGCGGCTCCCGGTGCCAGGCAGCCGAAAAGCAGGAAGAGGAGCAGGAGCAGCGGACCTGTTGTGATTGCGCTGTGGACAGAGTGCGTGGGTGCGTTGGACATGGCTGCTCCTTATCCCTCGTGCGCCGCACGGGGAGGCTGCGACGCGTAGGATGAGGCTACCCCCGAGGTTCATGCGGGTAAGTACCGGAGCCTGACCAAAAGCTTGCCCAATTCCTGACAAATTGAGCTCAAATACAACAATCAAGCAAAAGCGCAGGTAGAAGATAGGGAGAACAGGAGGTCAAAGGTCCTCATCTCCACAATTGACGCGATTTTCAAACGAATCTCCACAGTTAAAACAAGCATCACCACCCTTGTATCGAACAAGACAACCGCGTTATACTAGCCAACACACAAGCGGGCATCGCCAAGTGGTAAGGCATCAGCTTCCCAAGCTGACACTCGCGGGTTCGAGTCCCGTTGCCCGCTCCAGTTAAGAGCACAAGCACGGCACCATCACGGTGCCGTGCTTTTTTCAATAAAGTGCTGGGACTCGAACCCGACAGGGTGCGAGCGTTAATCAAATGTCCAAGTGTGAATTCTCACACTATGCCGTTAACCAACTTACTACGATACGCGTTGCATTTTGTTTGTGTTGAGGCTATAGGCTTAACGGCGGTTAAAAGGTCGCCTCACTAGGTGTTGGAGACAACCTTCTCGATGGCGATATCGACCTGCTCCTGTGCCAGCTTGGTAGCCTCGTTCTCAAGTTGGTCAGCCTTGGCCGAGGTGCTCACGCTCCTGTCCATAAGGTCGGCGATGGCAGATTCGACGTCCGCGCCAAGACGGGGAACGCGAATTTTTTTGATATCGATAGGGCTAAGTTGAGGCACCGAGGTTCCGTATGCGCAACGAACGACCGACGGCCTGCCAACGGTGGGACTGTTCAGAAAAGCAAGCAGGTAGCCAGTTCGAATCTTTGTAACGTCGGGATAGATTCTCAGCAGATGGTTGCTGCCAAACATTCCCTCATGATTCTCCGTGAGCAAAAGAGCTCGTCCTAGGATGCCGTACTTTTGACCAGAACATGCCATGACGAGAGTTCCCGGCTTTAGGATGTAACGCTCCCAGTTTTTAATGAGCTTGGCGTAAACAAATTTTGTCGGTTGAGTGTTAACGTCAAAGACCTCGGACACACCCACAAAGGGAACGTTGGAATCGCCATAAAACCGCTTGAAGCGAGGAAGCTCTTCGACGTCCTCTACAAGTTCAGCAAGTGGCGCATACTCCATTACGTCAACCAATGAGTCTACGGCGCTTATAGAGCCGGCATAACTGTCAGCATCAAGGCGCGATCTGTTGTCAATAACTTTGGATAAACTCACCACGCATGTTCCTGCAGGACTTTCTGCCTCACAAGCAATACCGACCTCCTTCTCCAACAGCTTAAACGCCCCGTCCCGCAGCTTCCAGGCCTCGCCGCGCAGGCGCACAGCCTCGGCAGCTTTGTCGCCGATGGCTTTGCGCGTGGCCGCATCGGGCATGATGACCGGAAACTCGTTGGCGTGGGCCACCTCGATGTGCTTGATCATGTGACCGTACTGAGACGCTCGTGCGATCTGCTTGAAGAAGTCCGTCTTCATATACGCGTAGAGCCAGCCGTACTCGTCTTGGTCCTTCGGCTCGATGCGCAACAGGTCGTCCGTGATGACCTTGTTCAGGTGATGCGGGTACACGGCGGTAACGTTGCCCACCACGCCCGAGCGCGAAAGCAGCAGCCAATCCTGATTGACGAATCTAGAATCAGCCTGGGGCACGAAAGGCGCGGCGAGCCACTTCCTCACTCGGGGAAAGTCCTCGAACACCTGGCCGGCGGTAAAGAAGGGTAGCCCTTTGCCTTCCGGCACGGTATACCCCGTCAGTCTGCTCGGCTGCCAAATGTCGGTAAGGTCACCGAGCCTCTTGTGGTTGTCGCACTGGTTGGCAAGGCGTACGAAGCCGTACCCGTCGCGCAGGTAGGTTGACGCCTCGAGCCTCACGTCGCCGCCCAGCACGGTGGAAAGTCGGACGCTCTTCACCAAAGGCGCGATCGTCATTGGTCTCGCCTCCATTCAAAGAAGGCGCCGGCGATCGCCATCGTCTCGTCGTCCACCACGCGCTCCTTCGAGGTGTGGCTGCTCTCCTCTTCGGAGCCCACGTTGCCCGTCACCGCGGTGGTCTGCTCCTGCACAATGGGGTAGCCGTCATCGTCGCGTACATAGGTGGTCTGACCACGCTTGTCGTGCCCTACGTGGTCACAGATGGCCATAAATATCTTGTAATCCTGGAAGGTACCGTCCTTGCAGTATGCCTCTTCCTCACTGTCCCAGCGTCTCAGCACAAGGACGGATGTCTGCACGCCCACGTTGGGTTGGAACGCATCCGGGTGCATGTCTACCGAACCCAGGATCTGCGCATGGCGCAAAATCCACTGGCGCACGTAGCCCAGACCCGGGTTGCCCAGGATGCCGTTGGGAATGACGAGCGCCGCCACACCCACGCCGGGCTCAAGCAGGCGGATACACCGCTCGATGAAGAGGATCTCGGGCGGCTGAGATGAGAAGAGCTTGGGTTCCATGCTCCACTCGGCATCTTCCTCGGACCACGACCAGGTGTGTCCAAGGTCGAAGGATTCCAGAATCGCCGGGTCTTCGATAGGAATCTTGGAGCCAAAAGGTGGGTTGGTCATAATCGCCGTAACGCCGTGCCCCGGCTGCAGCGCCTTATTTGCCGCAACGTCGGCGGCGTCCAGGCGCAGCGCCTTTTGCAGTTTGGGTTCAAAGCCCGAGAACGGCTCGAGCGAGTTGGCGTGGAACAGCTGTCCGGTGCCGTCGTTGTTCATAACCATATTCATCTTGGAGGCACGCACTAGGATGGGATCAAAGTCGATGCCCACGATATGCTTGGACAGGAACTCGCGCTTGCGCGCGATCAGAGCCTCTTGCTTGGCTGCTTTGCTGCGCCCGCTCACCTCGACGGAGTCTCTGATCTTCTCAAGCACGTAATTCATGGCCGTGACCAAAAAGCCGCAGGTGCCCATGGCGGGGTCGAGGATGACGTCGTTTTCGGACGGGTCGACCATCCGCACCATCATGTGGCACATGTTGCGCGGCGTGAAGAACTGGCCCTTGTCACCACGCAGGTTGGAGCCCACGATTGTCTCGTACGCGTGGCCCTTAACGTCCACGTCGCTCTCGAGCAGGGAATACATTTGCAGCTGCGCCACGATGTAGGCGAGCACATCGTCGGTTAATGCGATGCGCTCGTCGGCCTTGAAGATGGTCTCGTACGACTGCTTGACGTTTCCAAAGAGTGCCTCGATGCGCTTGCGGCACTTCTTCTTACCCGCGGCGCCCTGGCGCTCGGTTGGCGTGATGTAGAACGTTGGCGTCTCGGAGTCGCGCTCATCCTGGATTTTGCAGAAGATGATCTTGAGCAGTTCAAGGAATGCCTCGGCCTTTTGGATGCCTTGGTTTCCGGCGATGTAGTTGTGACAGCGGCGGAACGAGTACAGCAGCGAGTCACTGGCGGCGGGGCGCAACTGGTCGAAGCGCGGCGCGTCGTCGGGTACCTCGCCACCAGCATGTGGCAGATCGGGCACGGCCTCGGGGCCGCGCTTGCCGGCATCGTCCACCACGTAACGGAAGGTAAGCAACTCGTCGCCGTTGGTCCACATGCCATAGGTCGAGTTCATGCAGGCAGACGCATAGGAGTGCATTTGATTTACGCCGTCTTTTTTGCCTTTGGCCTTGGTCTTGGGGTCTTTGCACTCGACGATGATGTGGATGTTTTCCTGGGTGTGCGCTTTTCCCGGCTCCCAGATGGCGACGTCGACCGCTTTTCGGTTGCTGCCGAACTTGATCGACTCCTCGACCCCGATCTGCTCCTTCTTGTAACCGTACTCACGCACGAGGGACTTTAGGATTTCCTGGCGCACTCGCTCCTCGGGGGTGTCCCTGCGCTGCGTCACGCCGTCGATGAAGTCCAGTATAGTCTCCGGCTGGATGACCGAAGTCTTGCTCACTTGCGACATTACGATTCCGTCCTTCCAACCTTGGTGTTGGTATCAACGCGTGCGGGGCCGCCCGATGCGACGCCCATCTCGCGGCTAATCAAATCTTTAAGAAATCCCTGCTTGTTTTCCTGTGCGGAGAGGAATGACCAAATCTCCTCTTCGGCGGGATAGAACCGCAGACAGAACTGCTGGGTCTTGTCGTGCTTGTACTTACGATCGGCTCGCTTCTGAGCTTCTGACGGCATGGCACCTCCCAAGGACATAGCTTAGCCATAATAGGAATTAGTATAGGTCTACACCTATATGTAGACAAGCAAAATATCACGAATCAGCAGGTAAAGGATGATTTTTAATTAAAGAAATAGAAGCCAACAAATGTAAAAACGGCCTCTAAGACATTGGACGTTTTTACGGTTGAGGAAGGTGGAGCTTGAGAAATGATCCGCCATGAGCGCTCCCTGCCGCTCGTGCATGGAGTGGCAGGGAACTATTTTTGTTGTATGAGACTGCCGTCTCGCAAGGTTGCAATGCCCGATTGGATGTCGACTTCAGTTGGATCAACCATATGCGCTGTTGCCTGACGCTGCGCGATGCCAGGCGACGGAGGATGCGTCCTATCACGACTGGTAGTCAGGCACATTCTGGGCTAGTTGCGAACTTGGCTTGGAATGTGCCTGTTTGGCAGAATCGAAATCGCGAGCCATATCACTCGACTATGTGCCACTCAGCTGCCGAAGTGCTTCCAGCGTTGGTGATGCGGCCAGCTTTCCGTAGGCTTTGGAGCAGATAGCTTACATGGTCGCCTTTTTGCTTTGCCGTAAGGTCTGCCGGCAAGGCATGATCCAGCCCTGCGATAATCTCCGCTCTTGAACATGGGCGCACGCGCAGGAGCTCCAAGATCAACTCCTTGAAGACGCTATTGTCTACGCCCTTGTTTCGCACATACTCGCTGTGGGCACCGGTGGCTGCTGCCACCTCGGCTGAGACCGTCAGTTTGGGGTAACGGCCCCTAACGAGGCCTTGTTCGTGAAGCAGACGTGACTGTTCCTTTGTGACGGGTAGTCCCTTCTGAACGAGGTCCAACAGCAGCACTGTCACCAAATCAAGATTTCGATTGCTTGCGAGAAGTCGAGAATAGTCCTCGTTGAGAACCGTACCGTACAGCGTTACGGCAACGCGCCCAATCTCAGATAGATCGTAGGTGGGCATTGGTAATAGGCGGTTGCGCTGAATGTCGAAGACGTTGCGAATGCCTATGGCGTTGCGGTCCATCATGCCTGTTTTGTTCATAGCGCTTGAAAGCAGGGGGTTACGGTAGTAGGGCGGCTTGTAGCCGCTCGCGAGCGCGTTCTCTATCGTCTCGGGGATAAAGGCACCCTCGTTCTTGAATATAAGCTTGTCCTCATACTCAAGGACATTGATCTTTCCTGACATCCTGAAATCTTGATGCGCAATAGCGTTGTGGAGAAGTTCTCGAATGACTTCGGGACTGTAGCGATGCGCTTCGGTGGGAAATAGCGTCTCTTCGCGGTCGAAGAAGCGATACTTTTCGTTTCTTATCTTTCCCAGGATACGATCGACCTGCAGAATGAAGGGCGGCTCAAAGTGTTCATAGGCCATAGTGGAGCCGTCGCTCGCGTAGAGCGTCCAAGTGATGCGCGGCTCAATGCCACCCAGAAAGACACTCGATTCCGGTTTGCCCAGAAGAACGAGCGCCGCATTGCTCACGTGGCCGTGGATCACAAGCGCCATCTTGCTAAGGATAGATTCTTCGTCGAGGCTACGAACGGCAGGCTGGCTTTCTCCGAACTTTTCGACGAATTTGGAGCATGCAAAGCTAACTGCATCTGGATCAAGGTCACCGAAGTTTGCCTCGTAGGCAATCTGGCGCGACCAGTCGGGCCGGCTCTGCCCGTAAATGGCGTCGAGTTTGAACTTGGGCATCTCTACGAGGGACTCATTCTCTCGTGACCAAGGGATTCCGTGCCAAGTCGTTGGCGTTGCGAAGCTGCCAGCCGGTATCTGGAAAGCAATGACTCTTTTGTCATCAACCTCAAACTCGTAAATCTCTTCGAAAGTCATGCCGTTGTTGGTGTATTGGGCGATTTCGTGCTTTAGGCGTCGCAGGCCGACACTTGGCGATTGGGGTTCTTTACGGTAGGCGGTTCCCTTTATCTTGCGGTCGTTTGAAATGCCAAAGAAAAGCCATCCGCACTCTGCCTTGCGTAAATTGGCCTCGTTGCTGAGGGCGGAGAAATACCTGCCAATGTCCTCGAAGTCATAGTTCTGCTTTGCTGCCTTGTATTCGACGACCTCGGTCTCGACGTCTGCAATGATGCGCAGAAGTAGGGAGGGCATTTCGCTCGTTTTCCGTATCATGACACTCCATATAATGTAATTTTATCCGCAACTAATGTAATTATATCTCCTGTTACATTAGCCGCCCGTGCATAAGGCTGTAGGCCGACTGTAAGGTCATATATTTCAGTGCATATAATGTCTGTACTTTTAATTTACCTCGCAGATTAGCTGCCAGGGGAAACGGAAAATAATGTGTCTTCTTCTAATGTAATTTCGCATGTAGCTTCGCGGATAACGCGTGAAATTACATTAGTACACGGAACTATTGCCGCCTGCTGCGGTGACGCTGCTGTCCATCTTCGTTGCCCGCTCCAATTCCAAAATGTTAGGTTAATGCCTGCAGCCCATACTCGCACCCGCGCACGGTACAATGGTTGGGTTACGACCAACGTGCCAATAGCCAAAAAGGAGCCGCTATGATCGATCGCTATACCCGCCCGGAGATGGGACACATCTTCTCCCTCGAGAACAAGTACGCCATTTGGCAGGAGATCGAGGTCCTGGCCTGCGAGGCCCAGGCGGAGCTCGGCAAGATCGGTATTTCCAAAGAAGAGGCCCAGTGGATTCGCGACCACGCCAACTTTGAGAAGGCGAAGGTTGACGAGATCGAGGAGGTCACGCGCCACGATGTCATCGCCTTCCTGACCAACATGAAGGAATATATCGACGCCGATGTTCCCGAGGGCGAGCCCAAGCCTAGCCGCTGGGTTCACTACGGTATGACCAGCTCCGACCTGGGTGATACGGCTCTGTGCTATCAGCTTACTCAGGCGTGTGACCTGATTATCGAGGACGTCAAGAAGCTCGGCGTGATCTGCAAGCGCCGCGCCTTCGAGGAGCGCAATACGCTCTGCGCCGGCCGCACCCACGGCATTCATGCCGAGCCGATGACCTTCGGTATGAAGTTTGGCTCTTGGGCGTGGGAGCTCAAGCGCGATCTCGATCGTCTTGAGGACGCTCGCAAGAATGTTGCCTTCGGTGCCATCTCCGGTGCCGTCGGCACCTACAGCTCCATCGAGCCGTTCGTCGAGGAGTACGTTTGCGAGCACTTGGGCCTGGTCCACGATCCGCTGTCCACGCAGGTCATCAGCCGCGATCACCATGCCTACCTTGCCGGCGTGCTTGCCACTACGGCGGCCACCTGCGAGCGCATCGCGACCGAGGTCCGCAACCTGCAGAAGACCGATACGCTCGAGGCCGAGGAGCCCTTCCGCAAGGGCCAAAAGGGCAGCTCCGCCATGCCGCACAAGCGCAACCCCATCACCATGGAGAAGGTCTGCGGCCTGTCGCGCGTCGTGAAGTCCAACGCCCAGGTCGCCTTTGACAACGTCGCCCTGTGGCACGAGCGCGACATTTCGCACTCCTCTGCCGAGCGCGTTGCCCAGGCCGATAGCTTTATTGCGCTTGACCACATGTTCCAGTGTCTCATCCGCGTTATCGACGGCCTGCAGCTGTATCCGGCTCGCATGATGGCCAACCTCAACAAGACTCGCGGCCTCATCTTCTCCTCTAAGGTGCTCCTTGCCCTCGTCGACACGGGCATCACCCGCGAGGACGCCTACGCTATCGTGCAGGAAAATGCCATGGCCACCTGGCACGAGGTACAGGATTGTGTCTCCGGCCCCACCTTTAAGGAGCGTCTCGAGGCCGATCCGCGCTGCACCGTCAGCCAGGAAAAGCTCGACGAGATCTTCGATCCGTGGGACTTCCTCACCCGCATCGACACAGTCTTCGATCGCCTGGAGCAGCTCGAGTTCTAATTGACCGATTTGGGACGCAATTAAACCAATTAGTTTTCTTTTGGTCCCAGTTGATGTATGACCTTCTAGCCCAAGCCCCGTTGGTAACCCGTTTTGCCAACGGGGCTTTTGCGTGAGAGTGTCGGGAAAGCTTCACTTCAACAGGCGATTTTATGATGCGGGAGCATCGCTTGCCGACAATTTGACTCTTCCGACAAACACTAGCTTGCCAGTCTCAGTCGGGGGGGGGGGTATCCTTAAGCCAATTTTAATGTGTGGGAGAATGCTGCATTTTTTCACGAGAGATTGGACTTAGGGGAATGAGAAAAGGGCTTTGGAGGATGGCCGCAGGCATCTGTGTTGCTTTAACGGCGGCAACGTTTGGGCTGACGGTGGCCGCCCCGCATGCGGATGCTGTCATGCTGGAGTCGCAGGACGGTTCCATGGGTGCATCGTTTCTCCCATACGATTCGTCTACAGGCGATGTGTGGTCAGAATTTGATGTCGCTGTTGGACAGACGGTGAAAGGAAGGCTTTCCTTTTTTAATAAAAATCACGAATGGGCGCACATTGACCCTAGCGATATCGATATCACATCGTCTGACGAGGATATCGCTAAGGTAAGTTATGAGTCACATAGTTGGGTATTGACAATTAGCCCCACCAAAGTTGGCACAACGACTATAACCCTGAAGAGCAAGACCGACGAGAGTTTAAACGGTTCTCTTAAGATTAAAAGTGTGGCTAAAGTCAATCCAATTAAGGTCAGTTTCGTTTCTTACGACCAATCTGGTGCGACGACAAACACCGCAACGCTGGGTTACACGGATGATTGTCCGCAAAAATGCGGGAACACGCATTATGCATTACTAGAGGGGAGAGTTGACGTTCGTCCCGTGGACGAGAGCCGTGCGGCCACATATTTTGTTATTAAGGAAGACCCCTCAAAGGATTCCAAAGTCCAGGCAAGGGTGAATTCGAATTATTCATCATATGGAACTTCCGAGCTAAGCGCTTCTTTGCAACTCGAGGCGTTGTCGAAAGATGCTAAAGAGGCCAAGGTTCTTGTCGACTATTGCAACGGTGAAGTTGAGACGAAGAAGCTATGTGATGTTGTAACCGAGAATCAGGAGCCCGGATTCAATGAGCGTGGGAACAAAAAGCAAAAGATGCTGGTTGGGGACAGCTATTATCTGACTGCCATTCTCAACGTTTCTCCAAATGAAGTACTGAAGGCATGCCAGCGCGCACATTGGGGTGCGGACTTTGGCGCTGTAACCTATTCTCTGGAAAGCAACGATGTCGTTGAGCTTATCGATGGTGAAAACTCGTTTAAGGCAATAAAGCCTGGCACCGTTAAGGCTCATGCTCGTGATGGCCTTGGCAATGACCATCCCTTTGAGATAAAGGTTGTCGACCCTGCGGAAGTGAGCCTTTCGAAGGCTAAGTTTGTGTCGAGCGATTATACATTTCCCTGTGAGGTCAGTTCAGATAGTATATCCAAAGATTGGCTTTGGCTGGAATGTGACAGGGGGTTTGAATATCCAAAGGGCGTGCTGAGCAAAAGCGCTGAGGAATTGATGGACTCCTATGCCGGCGCAAAGTATTCTTTCACTTCAGATAATCCCGATGTCCTCGAGGTAAAAGGACCGATGTTTAGTGGTGGCAGTTACTTGGGGTATTTAGTGCCTCATAGTTACGGCGATGCAACGGTTTCAATGTACTTGGGTGGTCGTCTCTGCGACACGATGACCGTTCATGTTGTCAAGCCTGGCGAGGAGCCTGCAAAGACTGCGGTTTCCATTGCGGACAGCTACTCAACCTCCATGGATAAAGGCACGACTCAGCAGCTGAAGGCAAAGGTCTCCCCTGATGACAAGGCCAGCCAGGTTGTTTGGTCCTCTTCCAACGAGAGCGTCCTTACCGTCGACGCTAACGGTCTTGTTACCGCTGTCGGTGACGGTGATGCCACGATCACGGCAACGGTTGATGGGGTCTCTGCAACCACGGATACAATTACGGTAACCACTCCGGTCGTAAAGGTCTCGGGCGTCAGCCTCAGCGCGTCGAATCTTAAGCTTGCTGTGGGCGGTGAGCCCTCGACGTTGACCGCAACGGTTGAGCCCAACAATGCAACGAATAAGAATGTGTCCTGGTCTTCGAGCGACCCGGAGGTCGTCACGGTTGCGGACGGCGTCGTGGCCCCGGTCAAGGCCGGTGCTGCCACGATCACCGTTACCACTGAGGACGGCGAGTATAGCGCCACGTGCAAGGTGACCGTTATTCAGCCTGCTACGGGCATCACGCTCGATAAGCAGAAGGTCGCGCTTGCGGGCGCTGCAACCGAGCAGCTTAAGGCGGCGGTCGTTCCCGCGGAGGCTAACCAGACAGTTGTTTGGAAGTCCAGCAATGAGAGCGTCGCTACAGTCGATCAAACCGGAAAGGTGACGGCTGTCTCCAAGGGCGCCGCAACCATCACCGTTTCGACTGAAGACGGCGTCTATTCTCAGGATTGCGCGGTGACCGTCTCTAATCCCGCAACGAACCTTACGGTCGACCAGACCGCTCTTAACCTTAAGAAGGGCGAAGAGGGCACCGTGAAGATTTCTCTTGTTGGAGCCCTTGCGGGTGAGGTCGACGAGACCAAGCTTGCTCTGGATGACACGGGCGCTTCGAAGGCGTTTAAGGTTGTCGACAACGGCGATGGCTCCTACACCGTTACCGCCCTCAAGACCGGTTCTGGCTCATTTGTCATCACTGCAGAGTCGCTCTCCCAAAC
This sequence comes from uncultured Collinsella sp., assembly GCA_902490405.1. Taxonomy (GTDB): domain Bacteria; phylum Actinomycetota; class Coriobacteriia; order Coriobacteriales; family Coriobacteriaceae; genus Collinsella. The sequence goes on along the minus strand of CABUDS010000004.1, from coordinate 7,737 downwards.
CGTCTCGGTGACCGTGACCAACCCCGTCCAGAAAGTCGAGCTCGACAAGACGAGCCTGTCCTTTACCGTCGGTGATGCCTCCGCAAAGCTCTCCGCAACGGTGAGTCCTGCCGATGCAGACGATACGACGGTGAGCTGGACCTCCAGCGACTCGTCGATCGCTACGGTCAAAGACGGCGTCGTGACGCCGCTTAAGGCCGGTAACGCCACGATCACCGTCACCTGTGGTGACAAAACAATGACCTGTACCGTTACTGTAGCGGCGAGGGCCATTGCGGGCGTTGCAGGTAGCGACGGAACGGACGTTAGCGTAAGCGCCGAGAACAATGCCGCTGCCGGCATTGCCCAGAACAACAGCATCTCTCTTGTGGTCGAGGAACCGACAAATCTTACCGACGCCGCCAATGCTACGATTTCCGGCCTTGAGCAGGGGGCTACCAAGGTTGCCGAGAAGCTCGATATCAAGCTTCTCAAGAATGGCGAGGTTATCGAGGACTTCGATGGCATGTCCTTCATCGTTCGTGTCAAGATGACCGCAGCCATGAAGGCGCTCACCAATCTCAAGGTGCTCTACGTTGCCGAGGATGGTTCCACTCAGGCTATGGATACGTGGACCGAGGGCGACTACCTTTGCTTCCGCACGAGCCACTTCTCGACGTACGTGGTGACGGGCGAGGAGGCCAATGGTGAGCCGGTTCAGCCTACGCAGCCCGTGACGCCGTCCCAGCCTAGTCAGCAGACGACGACTAAGGTGACCAAAAAGTCTGTTAAGGCTACTAAGGGCGCGCTCGCCAATACGGGCGACCAGGCCCTTGCGGTTGCCTTTATTGCTACTGTCGCAGGCGTTGCGCTGATCGCTTTCGCTCTTATGCGTAAACGTTTCGAGCGTTAGGGTATCCCGCTCGTCACCCGTATCGACACGGCCTTCGATCGCCTGGAGCAGCTAAGCTTCGAGTAGGGTTGACCTAATTCGACCGCTTACGGATACATTTCAACCATTGGTGCCTTGCCCGTCTTGGGCAAGGCGCTTTTTCGCTGTTGCACTGGCCCCCTGGTAATAAAATGAACCTTATCTGCTGTTTCGATGAAAAGAGCCGTGTGCCCAGACGTATCAAACGAGGCGCCATCGTCTCGTCCGTGCTCATACTCCTTGTTGCCGTTTGTGCGGGCGCCCTGACGTATACCGTTCGAAGCAGTTCTTCCTCCTCGAATGAAGCCGACAGAGATCTCCCGGTGCTCAAGATTGGCGTTACGGATAATGACCCCTATGTGTATGTCGATACCACAGGCGATTATGCCGGTATCGATATCGATATCGCCCTCGAGGCCTGCAAGCGTGCTGGAATCAAACCGCAATTTGTTGACATATCTTGGAATGATCGCGATCGCCTGCTCAAAAACGGCGATATCGATTGTCTGTGGTGCGACTATTCGCCCAATTATCGCGAAGACGATTATTACTGGACTGAGCCGTATCTGACCGTGACAGTCTCGGTTGCCGCCAAGAAAACGAGTGGTATCAAGGGTTTGGCGTCTCTCGATGGAAGCAAGACCGTTGCGGTGATTGCGGGTTCGGTGAGTGAACGCCGATTGCTTGCCGGGGACCTAGGGATCTCGCCGGATGTGCATATCAAATCATATGGCTCTGCCGAACTCTGCAAAGCTGCCCTGGTCAAAGGTTATGTTGACTGTTGGATGGCGGACGTTCAATCGCTCGACCGGCTCGTCGCGCAGTATCCCGGTGTTTATCGCGTGTTTGCCGACAACGTTATGACAGTTGACCTGGGCGTTGCGTTTGAGAACAGCTATGAGGGGGAGTACGTCAAAAACCTCAATACCGTGCTGTTCGACATGGACCGAGATGGCACGATTGAGCGCATTGTGGACAGTTACAAGGCAGGGGCGACGACAGGTAGGCAAGGAGCGGAATCATGACAAATGATGAGCGCCGCTTGCATCGAAAGCATTTAGTTACCGCGGCTGTCGCCGTTGTGACCAGCATTGTCTTGTTGGGCCTGCTGTATACGATCGGCACGCATCGCTGCCTCGATAAGACGCTTGGGTTTGGCCGGGAAGCCATGGTGTTTTTACAGGCCGCCTGCGAAAAATATGACCGATATGAGCAGGGAAGAAAAACCGAGGCGACGCACAATTTGGATGCCGCGGTCGAGTCGTTTTCGACGTTCTTGCCGCCTGATCGCGTTGAGGTCAACGATGATCGTGTCGAGGAGTACGTCCATACCGAGCACCTTTCGGGAATGCTGGTCATGGACGCCGACGGCCATATGGCCGCTCATTACGATATCGACGGTCGCGATCCGCTGATGCTGTGGCGAGAGGAGCTGGCCTGTTCGTCGGTCGTATCGATGTATCGAGGCTCCAAGGTGTCCTACTCCACCGTCGTCGAGCGTCGCGATGTCGACTTTGCCGTGAGTGCCGTTCCGTACGGTGATGGCGTAGCGCTGGGGTACCGATCGCTTGCGCCCGAGCCCGCCGATGATTATTCGTACACGATCGCCGACGTGCTCGTGAACAACACATTCCATCAGAGCCCAACGGTGCTCGTGATGCGCGATGCACAAATCGTTTCTTCAAACGATTCGACCGTCGATATAACCCTTGCTCGACTTCTCGTCGATAGTGGAATTGACTGGAAAGACGAAGGACTAACACGTGTCGAATATCGGGGGGCTACCTGGTATGCCGTGCGTGCGGCGTATAAGGACTACCGCCTGTTTGCGCTGTATCCCAAATCTGAGGTCATGTCTGGCAGGATCACATTTGTCGCTGCTGGCGTCTTGGTGAGCCTTGCGTTTTGGGTCGTGGTGCTGTTGGCTCGAAATATCGTTAACCACCGCAATTTGGTCGAAAAGGATAAACAGCTCGGCATTATCAATGCCATAAGCGCCATCTACGATTCGACCTTCCTTTTGCATCTCGACACCCTCGAGATCGAGGGGATCAATATGTCGCCGGCGATAGCGAAGATATTTGCCGAGCACAGCGAGGCATATGACTTTATGGACACGGTCTGCCGGGATATCGTGAGCCCCGAAAGCCGCGAAGCGGTCGTGGGGCTCGTAGATATAAGCACTCTTCGTGAACGTATGGAGGGCGTACCGTACTTGGCTGCCGAGGTGCGAGATTGTCGAGGCGCTTGGTACTCGCTACAGGTTGTCCCCCAGCATCGCGATGAGCAAGGCCGGCTGGAGTCGGTCGTCGTGGCGACGCACAACATATCGATGGTCAAGCATGCCGAGGAGCTGTCATACCAAGATAAACTGACGGGGCTTCGCAACCGCAACTATCTTGAATCGCGCGGAGATAGCCTGGTAAACGAGGACTTGCCCGTGAGCGTGATTATGTTGGACTGCAATTATCTCAAGCGGACCAACGACATCTATGGTCACGAGATGGGGGATGAACTGCTGCGACGGACGGCGTCCGTGCTGCGGCGGGTGGCTGGTGCGGATTATCTGCCGATGCGCCTTGGCGGCGACGAGTTTTTGCTGGTTTGCCCCCATACTGACAACGAGTCTGCGCTCGGGCTGGAACAGGATCTTCGTCTCGGTCTTGCCGCGGTAAGCGATGAGGCCCTGACGGTCAGCGCATCGATTGGCGTGGCGACCGTCGAGACGGCTGGAAATACGCTGGCCGATGTATATCGTGCCGCCGACCACAATATGTATCGGGAGAAGCGCACGGTCCACGCACAGGGTGCGGACTGCTAATCTTGCCCCCACGAGTCCACGCATCGTAGGATGTTGAATCGGTGCTTGCGATCATAAGTCGGCCCAGGCGGGGATAATAGACGTCTGAAATTTCTTTCTGAGAGGGGATCTCAATGATTAGTTTTGACTACAAGCCTCAGGGTGTATGCTCTCGCAATATTCACCTTGACCTTTCCGATGACGGCAATAAGGTGCTGGGCGTTGAGTTTACCGGCGGCTGTGACGGCAATCTCAAGGCAATCTCCAAGCTGGTCGAGGGTGTTCCTGCCGATCGCGTAATCGAGGTTCTCGCCGGTAATACCTGCGGTATGAAAAAGACTTCTTGCGCCGATCAGCTCACGCGCGCTATCGAGGCCGCTCGCGCCGAGATCGCCTAATGAGTATCACCGACCAGATCAAGAACGGAATATCGCGCCGCGGCTTTGTGCTCGGAGGGGCTGCCGCGGGCGCTGCCACGGTGCTTGCCGGATGCTCAAAGAAAACGGGTACCAGCGACGACGCCGCCGGCGAGCCACAGGTTATCAAGGACGATTCGAAGATTGTCTCGATCACTGATGAGTACGAAGCTGTCGATATCGATCTTGAGCCCGCGGCCTCGTGGACGCTGCCGCTGGGCACGCTGCTGTACTACTGCGATGGCGACTATGCTGCCGCGATGATGGCGCCTGCTTCTGCCCTGCATGCCAATACGCTTGGTGTGCTCAACCTGGGCGATGGCTCGCTTACCACACTTATCGAGGATCCCGTTGAGGGAACCGGTTATGCGTTTTACGACGTTCGCGCGGGTGATGGCGTGTTCGCGTGGGTCGAGATGAACTTTGCCAATGCGTCTTGGAAACTCTATGCGCAAAACCTTGCAGGCTTCTCCCTTACCGGCAGCGCTGTCGAGCTCGACCGCGGTGGCGAAAACTACGATCCGCCGCTCTTCACAGCGTATGGGTCGTCGGTCATCTGGTATAAGATGCCCTCGTCCGGCGGCAGCAAGACGAGTAACGATTCGTACTGCTACCGTCAGTCGCCCAGCGAGTCCAAGCCTGAGACTATTTGGAAGTCGACAGGGCGCTTCGCATCCGCCCCGCGTGTGAGCGACGGCATCCTGACCATCTCGCCCCGCGTGCACAATGATGAGGGCGTCTATTACGGTATGACGGCGATCGACCTGACTGACGGCAACAACACGAAGCGAGCTCAGCTGGTGCTTCCTTCGTCGGTTTCGCCTTTCGAGGCCGTGTATATGGGCGACACCTTCGTGTTCTCCATTGAGGCGACGTATAGCGGTGTGGGTAGCCTGGGCAATATGGGCACCTATATCGGTAACGAGGGTGGGCCGTACCTCTTCCTTTCGCGTGAGCCGCTCGCGTGCGCTGCGGGAAGGAAACGTTTTGCTTTCCTTTTCCCGGCGGACGTCCCAAACGTACTCCTTCCGACTTCCGGTGAGCCAAAGCCTCTTTAGTCCTCATCGAAATGAGATTATGCTCAATTTCTGCCACCAAGGCAAAAGCAAAAGCTAAAACTTTACTATTAATGCTATTGTCAAAAGCATAACCATCTTTCGTGCTATATACCGTTATATTCATTTCAAGACAACGATGAAGAATTGACATTATGTCTAGCAATGTTCGACTTAATCGGGATAATTCCGTAACGATTAATACATCTCCCCTTTTCAAACTTTTCAACAATCGCCCTAATTTCCGGTCATGCTCCTTCTTTTTGCCACTTACCACTTCCGTCACCCAACGATTTACGGTCAAGTTTTTCCGTGCAGCAAATTTTTCAATTTCTTCTTTTTGATTCTCAAGATGTTGTTTCCCTGTGCTTACCCTTAAATATGCTATTGTCATAACCCTTCCGTTTTACAAAATAAATTAAAACAAAGACATTAATAGTCATTTTATAAAAAATACTAGACCTACAAATATAAACAAACAAATCACACAGGTGTCAAGTAAAACGTTCATTAAAGTTGACACTGCTTTTTACATGAAAGATTAGATTTTTTTATATACCTTTTCTTTCGTGTAAGGGTCTTGTTAGTAATATTTTTGCAAGAATTCATCATGTTTCTCCTAAAATTTGGTATATTTGTCTAGTAAAATGAACGTTTAGTCTGACAAATAGTTTTAAACAAGGCGTTAAATCATATGAAAATCGAATTCACATTCAGGATGTAGGATTATATAACAAATTGATTATGAACAAAAGAGAACTCACTAAAAAAGTAGCAGAAAGAAGTGGACACACCCAAGCAACTTCTGCATTAATCATTAACACATTTATCAGTTGTATACTGGAATCTCTTGAAGCAGGTGAAAAAGTTACGATTCAAGACTTCGGAACTTTAGCTGTAAAGCAACAAAAAACAAGAGAAAGATTCAATTTGATCACCAAAAAAGTGGAAAAATATTCCTCTTACGATTACATCAAGTTTATAACCAGTAAATCGTTAAAGAACAAACAAAAAGCAAGAAGTTTAGCAACAAAAGAATAGAGATACATAAGTATCTCTATTCTTTTTATAATTAGCTTTGTATCATTAAATGATTACGATGTGTTCTTGATCAGTTAATTTCTCACAATAGTGACACTTCAACACGATAGGAGAACTCCCGACAACATCAAATTTTGTACGAACATTCTGGTTGTTGGTAATACATTTCGGGTTCACGCATTTAGCAATTCCCTCCACGTGCTCTGGCACCATAACCGCTTTTTTCTCCGCAACTTCGAAATCTTTTATAATATTGATTTTTGCCGTCGGAGCAACCAAAGCCAACTTGTTTATCTCATCATCTTTCAAGAATTTATCCCAAATCTTGATAATCCCTTTTTTACCCAGCTTGCTACTAATTAAATTGTAACCAAAAGTTACCGTATTCTCCAAATTCTGGATTCCCAACACGTTAATCACGTCAAATAATTTCTCTGCAGGAATATGATCTATTACCGTTCCGTTCTCCACGGCACTAACCTGTAATTCTTTCTTTGCTGCCATATCTCTTTATTCTTTAATTACCATTTTAAATCTAATGCTTTGAAAATAATTGCCTGACGAGTGTATACCCCGTTCAAAGCCTGCTGGAAGTAATATGCTTTCTTGTTATCGTCCACATCTTCACTGATCTCATTCACGCGAGGTAGTGGGTGAAGAATCTTCATGTTATCCTTTGTCCCTGCCAGCATGGAGTTTTTCAAGATATATACATTCTTCACTTTCTCGTACTCCAACGGATCTGCAAAACGCTCCCGTTGTACGCGTGTCATATAAAGGATGTCCGCATCATTGATCACATCATCCAACTCGGTATGCTCGTAATAAGGAATATGCAATTCGTCCAAGAACAACTTGTAAGCTTTCGGCATCTCCAATTCTTTCGGGGAAATAAAGTGGAACGTCGGGTTAAAATGGCTCATCGCCTGTAATAAAGAATGGACTGTTCTTCCGTATTTCAAGTCCCCGACCATGAAAATATTCAGATTTTCAAGGGTCCCCTGCGTTTTATAGATAGAATACAAATCCAACATGGTTTGAGTCGGGTGTTGATTGGCACCATCTCCCGCATTAATTACCGGCACATCAGCAACCTCACTGGCAAAACGGGCTGCCCCCTCCAAAGGATGACGCATCACAATCAAGTCGCAGTAGTTATCCACCATCTTGGTCGTATCTTTCAATGATTCCCCTTTTGTCGTACTAGAGGATGAAGCATCGGAAAATCCGACAATACGACCTCCCATTCTACTAATAGCTGTTTCGAAACTCAATCGCGTACGAGTAGATGGCTCGAAAAACAGGGAAGCAACCACCTTACCCTCTAATAAATTACGATTTGGGTTTTTCTCAAATTCAGAAGCTATTTTCAATACTTCCAAAATGTCCTCTTTCGAGTAGTCGGTAATGGATACTAAGCTACGTTTATTCATAATTCTATATATTAAAAATGTTTATGTTCGTTCATCTGCGGGAGAAGGGACAGCATCCGGCCGGCGACATCCTCGCCCTTTT